>NZ_QUCY01000049.1:0-2539 GCF_003474385.1 Eggerthella sp. AM16-19 | reverse complement strand
CCCCGCCGATGTGGTCGAGTTCGGCGGCGCGGATTATCTCGCCGCCATCAACCGTTCCGCCGACAAATACCGAATCATCTCGGAGATGTGCGACTGGGCGAAGGAGAACCGCATCTACAGCTTCAACAAGCTCGTCGATTACGCCCGCGCAAACGAGCTTGAGTGGTTCATGGCGCTCTCGGACAACTGCGCGATTTTCATGCGTGAGTACTTGAAGAGCTACCGCTACGACTTGCTTTCAGGTGAGGAAGAGTAGGCGGGTCAAGGTTGCGGCTTTAGCCGCCGAGAATCTTTTTCGCGAAGCGGGAAAGATTCGTAGCCTTGACGCGGCGGGCAATCGAATAGACCAGACTTGATTAAGGGTCGATGGACGCTCTGCTCCATCGACCCTTTCCTTGCCCTCGTCCCAACAACGGAAAACTTGCTTGTTCGAACCAGGGGAGTTCCCGGACCCGCAGGGTTCGGGATACTGCGTCACTCCCCTGGAGTCCCGAACCCCGAACCCGAACCCTGCGGGCATAAAACGGGGAGGTTTGGAGGGGTGCAACCCCTCCATTTCGGCGCAGCCGACAGGGCAAGGAATGGGTGCCGCCACCCATGACGCGCAGCAATCTCGACCGCTGGGAGGATTGCGGAGAAGCCCCGCAGGGCACGTCCTTACCGTAGGTAAGGTCTAACGTGCTAGACTTTAGTCGGTTAAAATCTGACGCAAGGCGGTTCGGCTATGGCACACATCCAAAAATACAAGGCTTCGTCGGTCGGGCACATGCTCGCTCACTACAGGCGCGACAAGTCCAGTCTCGGGCGCGAGAACATCGACCCGAAGCGGTCGGATGCGAACATGGTGCTCGGTCACTACGAAAACAAGGACGGGAAGCTCGTTGTCGGCAAGGTCCGTACCCGCGAGGGCGAGCCGAATTGGGCGACGGTTGAAAGGCGCATCGAACGCGTGAACGAAGAAGCCAAGGAGGCTGGAAAGCGAGCTACGCGCAAGGACGCGGTGGTGATGGCTGACGTAGTGGTGACGCTGCCCGAGAACGTCCGCAAGGGCGATGAGGGCAAGTTCTTCCGTATGACCTATTGGTATCTCTCGAAGAAGTTCGGCATTGAAAACATGATGGGCGGGTTCGTGCATGGGGACGAGGTTCTGAAGGACGGCACGCCAGCCCGTACCCATATGCACGTGCCGTTCACCCCGATACTTGATGGGCGGTTCAATTACAAGCAGATGTGCCCCCGCACGTTCTATCGGTCGATGCACAAGGAGCTGGGGGACTATCTGGAAAGGGCTTTGGGTTACCGACCCGAAATCGAGCTTGGCGAGGAGACGCGTGCGCGGCGCGTGTATGCGGACAAGTCCGCCGACATCGAGAAGGTGCGCAAGAGCGTTGACGACGGCATTGTGAAGCCCGCAGAGCGTCAGGCGGCGCAAGTGGTGGGCGAAGCAGAGCAGCGAGCCGCAGAGACGCTTAGGGCGGCTGAGGAGAGGGCTGCCGAGCTTGACGCGGCAATCAAGGGCAAGGAGGAGGAGCTGGCGAGCCTTGAAGCCAAGGCGATAGGCGAGTCCGAGCGATTGGAGTGTCTTCGGCAACGAGCGGACGGGGTTGCGCGAGACGTTGAGGAGCTTCGACCCATCGTTGCCGATGTTCGGGGCTGGGAAGCTGCGGGGAAAGCTGAGCGCGGCGCAATCCTCGATAGGATCTGCGCTAAGTGCGATGGACTCGCGAGCCGAATCAGAGCAGACGTTGCGGGAATACGGCTCAAGGTGGAGGAGCTTAGAAGCCGAATATCGCGCCCGCTCGAATATCTGATGCCGAAGCCGAAGACGGAGAGTTACGGTCTGGAAGACATGATGAGGGATGCCAAGCGGGCGGCGGAAGCCTACAACCGCGCCCGACCGCACGTGCCGCAGCAGCGTGGGCGCGGTGCGCGATGATTGATACGCTCGCTCTGCTCGCTGATTGATATGCGCTGGTAGACGTGCGAAAAAGAAAGGGCACCGCATTATGCGATGCCCTATAATGTTTGGTGCTGGTTCTGGTTGCAGCCACAACCAGCGAAGAGAAGAACGGATTGCGGCTCCGTCCAACTGCATTACCCATTTTAGCAAGACCACGAGGTCAGGGCTAGAAGTAAACGTAAAACGGAGCCGCTTTCCATGGTTGGAAGGTGGCTTTTTTCATGGCTTACAAAGACCCGGAGAAGCAGCGCGAAGCTCGGCGCCGCTACGAGGAAAAGAACCGTAAGGGCAAGCAGCACAAGATTTGGTGGGCGTACCTCTATGAGGATTCCGCGCCAGACAACTTCCTCGACCTCATGCGCGAAAGCGGCATGGAGGGCCTCGCGATGAAGCACGATCGCGACGTGACGGCGGCGGGCGAGGTGAAGGAAGCCCACTGGCATGTTGTGGTGCGCTTCTCGCACGCCGTTCAAGCAAAAGAAGCCAAAGAGGTGTTGACCTCATTTGGGTGCAAGGAAGCGAGTGTGCAGTACCGCGACAGCTGGACGGCCGTCGCACGCTACCTGTGCCACATGGACG
>NZ_QUCY01000048.1:0-3315 GCF_003474385.1 Eggerthella sp. AM16-19 | reverse complement strand
GCCCGCGGGCCCCACCAAGGGATCCCGCGTCCTGACCGCCGTGGCCGCGGCGGCAATCGCCGTCTCCGTCGGCGCGACCGCCTTCTCCGGCATGCGCCTCGCCGAGTCATCGGCGATCATCGCCAAGAACGAGACCGATTCCGTCAACGTCGTCGTGACCACCCGCGACGTCGCCGCCGGCGAGACCATCAGCGAATCCGACCTCGAGACCCAGTCCGTCCCCAAGGCCTACTGCCCGACCGACGCGGCCACGAAGGTCTCGGACGTCGCCGGGCACACCTCTATCACGACCCAGACCGCGGGCACATCCATCTCGCTCTCCTCCATCCAGGCGTCGGCCTCGCCGGCGCACATCACGTCGGCAATCGAGGACGGCCACGTCGCCATCGCGCTGTCGCTCGATTCCTCCCACGGCCTCTCGCCGCTGTTGGCCGTCGGCGACCGCGTCAACGTGCTTGCCGCGGTGTCGGACGGCACGACATCGAGCACCGAGACCATCTGCGACGGCGTCAAGGTCGTCGCGCTCGATTCCGTGCTCACGGGCACGCCCGAGGCGGGCTACTCGCTCGTGACGCTCGACGTCACCCCCGAGCAGGCCGCCGCGATCGTCGCCAACCCGAACGTGACGCTCACGGCCGTGCCGCATGCCGTCGAGGAGGCCGACGATGCTCAGTAGGGACCTGCTTCCGCTCGAGCGCGCGGTCTACCGCGCCGCGCGCGAACAGCTCTCATCCGACAACCAGGCCGAGCAGACGGGCATCGACGCCGAGCAGCGAGACCACGCCGCGGCGGCCGTCATCGGCCCCATCATCGACGACCCGGCCTTCTACGGGCTCATGCCAGAGCGCCATTCCGACCAGTCGGGGCGCATCTACGACGACGCCTACCAGGACGTGCTGCGCGCGGTCATCAACGACCTGTACTATTTCGGGCCGCTCGAGGACCTGCTCTACGACGAATCCCTCTCCGAGATCATGGTCAACGCCCCCGACGCCGTCTGGATCGAGCGCGACGGACGCCTCTGGCTCACCGACGTGTGTTTCGAGGACGACGACCATGTGAAGTTCATCATCGACCGCATCGCCGCCGGCATGAACCGCCGCTGCGACGAGGCCTCGCCGCTGTGCGACTGCACCATCGTGCGCCCCGGCACCCCGTTCAACGGCTCCCGCGTCAACGCGTCGCTCAAGGGCGTCGCCGTGGACCACAACATCATCACCATCCGAAAGTTCCGCAAGGACGCCCTGACGCCCGAGGCCCTGATGGCCAACGGCTCGTTCGACCGCCGCATGCTCGAGATCATGCGCGCCATCGTCGAGGGCCGCATGTCCACGATCGTCGCCGGCGGCACCGGCTCGGGCAAGACGACGCTGCTCAACGCCATCTCGCTCTACATCCCGCACGAGGAGCGCATCATCACCATCGAGGACACCCCCGAGCTGCGCCTGAACCAGCCGCACGTCATCCGCATGGAGACGCGCGACGCCAACGTGGAGGGCAAGGGCCTGATCACCTACCGCGACCTCGTGACCAACGCGCTGCGCCAGCGCCCCGACCGCATCATCGTCGGCGAGTGCCGCGATGCGGCGGCCTTCGACATGCTCCAGGCCATGACCACCGGCCACGACGGCTCGCTCACCACTATCCATGCGGACAACTGCCGCGAGGTGCCCGTGCGCCTTCGCACGCTCGTCCAGCAGGCCAACACCGGCATGTCCTCGCGTGAGATCCTTGAGTACATCAGCCAGGCCATCGACTTCATCATCTACACCGAGCGCTCCCACGGCGTGCGCCGCGTGACCGAGATCGCCGAGGTCCAGGGCATGCAGGGCGACGTCGTGACAATCGCGCCGATCGTGCGCTTCGAGCACGACCCCAACGACCCCGAGCACTCCGGCTGGTTCGTCCCGACCGGCGAGCGCTTCATGCGCCGCCATATCGAGAAGATGGCCAACGAGGGCGTATACGTGAACGACGACTGGTTCAACCCGCAGGCGGTGTTCTGATATGGGCGTATCGACCATCAATCCCGTGAACCTTCTGCCCGCCGTGCCGGGCATCGTGCTCGGCATCGCCATGCTCGTGATCGCCCGCAGCGAGCGCATCGCACGCGAGCGCGGCGGCGTCGAGACCGCCGAGGAGCGGCCGGCGGGCAAAATCTCGGCGGCCATCACGGCCGTCTGCGAGCAGGCATCCCCTCAGCTGTCGGTGCAGGAGGCGAAGATCGTGTGGGTCGCCACGGCGACCCTGCCGGCCCTCGTCGCCCTCACGCTCGGCCTCGGCGCGATATCGCTCGTCCTGCTCCCCTTGGGCGCGGTCGGCTTCCCGATCTACCTCAAGGTGCGCCGCGACTCGGGCATGAAGAAGTTCGAGGAGCAGCTGGGCCAGGCCATGCCGCTGATCGCGTCGAACCTGCGCGCGGGCTCGTCGGTCGCCCAGGCGATCGGGCCCGTCGCCGAGAACATGAGCGACCCCATCAAGTCCGAGTTCAGACGCCTCACCTCGGACATCCGCGCGGGCACGCCGGTGCCCGAGGCGCTGGACAAGGTCGCCGACCGCACCGGCAGCCGCGACCTGCGCCTCTTCTCAACGGCCGTCGACATCTCGCAGCAGACGGGAGGTTCGCTGGCCGACATCACCGAGAACGTCGGCCAGACCGTCCGCGCGCGCGTCGAGGCCCGCAAGACCATCCGCTCCAAGACCTCGCTGAACCGCATCGAGTCGCAGATCATGGTCGGCCTGCCCATCTTCATGATGGTCGCGCTCCTCACGATCTCGCCGGCTCACCGCGAGTTCTACAGCCAGCCCTCCGGCTGGGCGCTCATCGCGCTGGCGGTCGTGCTGGACTCACTGGCCTACATCATGATGAGGAAGATGGGCGACATCAAGCTCGACTAGGCGCCCGATAGATTGGAAGTACCGTGAACATCGAAATGCTGCGCTGCATCGCGCTCTCCGCATGCGCCGCCACCGTCGCCGGGCTGCTCTCGTATCTGGCCCTTCGGCGCCTCGGCGGCATCGAGTCCGGCCCCATCCGCCGGCCGCACATGGCCCAGCACAGCGAGAACCGCCTGGACTCGCTCACCTACAGCGTCACCCGCTACGTGCCGATGAGCGAGAAGGTCGCCGACGCGACGCGCGACATGCTCTCGCGCTCGGGCGTCACCATGCCCGCCGCGTCGTTCTGGGCCATCCGCGTGGCGTCGCTGTCCGCCGGCATCGCCGCCGGACTGGTCGCCCTGCCGTTCATCGGCGGCGTCCAGGGAATCGCCGCGGCGGCGGCCTGCGCCGTCGCGGGGCTCGCCGCGCCGCAGG
>NZ_QUCY01000047.1:0-4307 GCF_003474385.1 Eggerthella sp. AM16-19 | reverse complement strand
TCGAGGGTACCCGCAGAAGAAGCCCCGGCTAAATACGTGCCAGCAGCCGCGGTAATACGTATGGGGCGAGCGTTATCCGGATTCATTGGGCGTAAAGCGCGCGTAGGCGGAGCGCTAAGCGGGACCTCTAACCCGAGGGCTCAACCCCCGGCCGGGTCCCGAACTGGCGCTCTCGAGTGCGGTAGGGGAGAGCGGAATTCCCGGTGTAGCGGTGGAATGCGCAGATATCGGGAAGAACACCGACGGCGAAGGCAGCTCTCTGGGCCGAAACTGACGCTGAGGCGCGAAAGCTGGGGGAGCGAACAGGATTAGATACCCTGGTAGTCCCAGCCGTAAACGATGGGCGCTAGGTGTGGGGGACGAGATCCCCCGTGCCGCAGCCAACGCATTAAGCGCCCCGCCTGGGGAGTACGGCCGCAAGGCTAAAACTCAAAGGAATTGACGGGGGCCCGCACAAGCAGCGGAGCATGTGGCTTAATTCGAAGCAACGCGAAGAACCTTACCAGGGCTTGACATGCGGGTGAAGCGGCGGAGACGCCGTGGCCGAGAGGAGCCCGCACAGGTGGTGCATGGCTGTCGTCAGCTCGTGTCGTGAGATGTTGGGTTAAGTCCCGCAACGAGCGCAACCCCTGCCCCGTGTTGCCAGCATTCAGTTGGGGACTCGCGGGGGACTGCCGGCGTCAAGCCGGAGGAAGGTGGGGACGACGTCAAGTCATCATGCCCCTTATGCCCTGGGCCGCACACGTGCTACAATGGCCGGTACAGAGGGTTGCGACCCCGCGAGGGGGAGCGGATCCCGCAAAGCCGGCCCCAGTTCGGATCGGAGGCTGCAACCCGCCTCCGTGAAGCCGGAGTTGCTAGTAATCGCGGATCAGCACGCCGCGGTGAATACGTTCCCGGGCCTTGTACACACCGCCCGTCACACCACCCGAGTCGTCTGCACCCGAAGCCGCCGGCCGAACCCTTTCAGGGGCGGAGGCGTCGAAGGTGTGGAGGGTGAGGGGGGTGAAGCCGTAACAAGGTAGCCGTACCGGAAGGTGCGGCTGGATCACCTCCTTTCTAGGGAGATTCGCACAGAATCAAGGCTTCGCTGAACTAAAGGTTCCAGAAAATCCAGCATCCGGCTCCCGGGGCTCCCGCCCCGAGGCACCTTGACAGCCGCATAGCGAAGCCCGGATTAAGAAGATACGCGGGGCCGGCGACCTAGCCGGCCCCCGAGAAAGAATAAAGAAATCAAATCATATCAAGTTGATTCGGATTCTTCACGATCGCAAATCATTCAAGATTTTCTCGATGTGGTTTACCTTACACATAGACAGGGAACACTTCAGGACGAAGATACGAAGGGCGCGAGGCGGATGCCTTGGCGCGGGAAGTCGACGAAGGGCGCGGCAAGCTGCGATAAGCCGCGGGGAGGCGCAAACGGCCTTTGATCCGCGGATTCCCGAATGGGGGAACCCAGCAGGGGCGATGCCCTGCTACCGGCCGCCGAATATATAGGCGGCCAGGAGGCAACCGGGGGAACTGAAACATCTAAGTACCCCGAGGAAGAGAAATCAACCGAGATCCCGGGAGTAGCGGCGAGCGAAACCGGGCCAGCCCAAACCGGCGCGCGTGCAAGCGTGCGGGCGTTTCCGCGCCGGTGTTGTTGGGCGGGGCAACCGAGGGCCGCATCCCTCGGCCGCTGTTACAAACCAGCCATCTAGGGGAACGGCCTGGGAAGGCCGGCGGAACAGGGTGAGAGCCCCGTACCCGGAAGGTCGCTGGCAGCGGGTCTCCGGCCCAGAGTAGCGCGGGGCACGTGAAACCCCGCGCGAAGCAGGGGGGACCACCCTCCAAGGCTGAACACTCTCCCGCGACCGATAGCGAACCAGTACCGTGAGGGAAAGGTGAAAAGCACCCCGAGAGGGGAGTGAAACAGCGCCTGAAACCGCGCGCCCACGAGCAGTCGGAGCACCCATCGCGGTGTGACGGCGTGCCTTTTGTAGAATGAGCCAGCGAGTCACGATGCGCGGCGAGGTTAAGCTATGAAGCGAGCCGCAGCGAAAGCGAGTCTTTAAGACGGCGACACGAGTCGCGCGTCGTGGGCGCGAAGCCGGGGGAGCTACCCATGGGCAGGCTGAAGCGGGGGTAAGACCCCGTGGAGGGCCGAACCCACTTCGGTTGAAAACGGAGGGGATGACCCGTGGGTAGGGGTGAAAGGCCAATCAAACCCGGAGATATCTCGTTCTCCCCGAAATAGCTTTAGGGCTAGCCCCGGCCGTTTTCCCGCGGCGGTAGAGCACTGGACGGAGGAGGGGGCCTCACCGCCTACCGATGCCGACCAAACTCCGAATGCCGCGAGACCAAAGGCCGGGAGTCAGAGCATGTGGGCTAAGCTGTGTGCTCGAGAGGGAAACAGCCCAGACCGCCCGCTAAGGCCCCCAAGTCATCGCTGAGTGGCAAAGGATGTGCGTCCGCCCAGACAACCAGGATGTTGGCTTAGAAGCAGCCATGCATTCAAAGAGTGCGTAACAGCTCACTGGTCGAGTGGACATGCGCCGACAATTCACGGGGCTAAGCGATGCGCCGAAGCGGCGGAATGTACAAGACATTGGTAGGGGAGCTTCCCCTGCGCGGCGAAGCCGGAGGGCGACCGACGGTGGAGCGCAGGGGAGTGAGGATGCTGGCATGAGTAACGAGAGCGGCGCGGGAAACGCCGCCGCCGTAAGCCCAAGGTTTCCTGGGCAAGGCTAATCCTCCCAGGGTCAGTCGGGAGCTAAGGCGAGGCCGGAAGGCGTAGCCGATGCGCAACAGGCGGACATTCCTGTACCGCCTCGGGACCGCTTATGACCGAAGGGGCGACGGAGAAGGGGACGCAGGCGGGGTTCTGGACGCCCCCGTGAAAGCCTGTAGGCCGCAGGGCAGGCAAATCCGCCCTGCAGACAAGGCCGAGACGCGAGACGAAGCCGCATGGCGAAGCTGCGGAGCCCACGCTCCCTGGAAAAACCCCTAGGCAGGGCCCGAGGCGCCCGTACCAAAACCGACACAGGTGGGCGGGTAGAGCATACCGAGGCGATCGGGGGAACCATGGTCAAGGAACTCGGCATAATCGCTCCGTAACTTCGGGAGAAGGAGTGCCGCTGCAGGTGGAGGGACGTCGCTCCCCGAGCCCGCGGCGGCCGCAGCGAAACGGCCCAAGCGACTGTTTACCAAAAACACAGGACTCTGCCAACCCGCGAGGGGAAGTATAGGGTCTGACGCCTGCCCGGTGCCGGAAGGTTACGCGGATGCGTTAGCGTAAGCGAAGCGCTGAAGCCAAGCCCCGGTAAACGGCGGCCGTAACTATAACGGTCCTAAGGTAGCGAAATTCCTTGTCGGGTAAGTTCCGACCTGCACGAACGGCGTAACGACTTGGGCGCTGTCTCGACCATGGACCCGGTGAAATTGCACTATTCGTGAAGATGCGAATTACCTGCGGAAGGACGGAAAGACCCCGTGAACCTTCACTGCAGCTTGGCATTGGCCGTTGGCTCGGCGCGTAGAGGATAGGCAGGAGGCAATGAAACCGGGGCGCCAGCCCCGGCGGAGCCGCCCTTGGAATACTGCCCCCTCCGTTCCGGCGGCCTAACGCGGCGCCTTGTATCAGGGCCGCGGACCGTGCCAGGCGGGTAGTTTGACTGGGGCGGTCGCCTCCCAAAGAGTAACGGAGGCGCGCAAAGGTTGGCTCAGGACGGTCGGCAACCGTCCCGAGAGCGCAAGAGTGCAAGCCAGCTTGACTGCGAGGCGGACGGGCCGAGCAGGTGCGAAAGCAGGCTCTAGTGATCCGGCGGCCCAGAGTGGAATGGCCGTCGCTCAACGGATAAAAGGTACTCCGGGGATAACAGGCTGATCTTGCCCAAGAGTCCACATCGACGGCAAGGTTTGGCACCTCGATGTCGGCTCATCGCATCCTGGGGCTGAAGTCGGTCCCAAGGGTACGGCTGTTCGCCGTTTAAAGCGGTACGCGAGCTGGGTTCAGAACGTCGTGAGACAGTTCGGTCCCTATCCTCCGCAGGCGCAAGTGGATTGAGGAGGTCTGCCCCTAGTACGAGAGGACCGGGGTGGACGGACCTCTGGTGCAGCGGTTGTCGACCAACGGCACGGCCGCCTAGCTACGTCCGGCACGGATAACCGCTGAAGGCATCTAAGCGGGAAGCCGTCTCCGAGATGAGTCCACTCTCCGGTAAGGGCCCAGGTAGACCACCTGGTCGATAGGCCGCAGGTGCAAGCGCGGCGACGCGCTCAGCCGAGCGGCACTAATAGCCCGAGCTCTTCGCATCCTCGAT
>NZ_QUCY01000046.1:0-5486 GCF_003474385.1 Eggerthella sp. AM16-19 | reverse complement strand
GGCCGCCTGGTGCTTGGCCGGGGCGGTCGCGCCGGCTGCCTCGGGGCCGCGCGCGCCTCCCTTTGGGGCGCCGAGCGCGGTCGCCGCCTTGCGGCTGCCTTGGGCTGCTTTCTTCGCCTTCCTCTGCCGCAGCCTTCCCGCGGCCTTCTTGGCCGCACGCCCCGCGTCGTACATGCCCGAGGCGCCCTCGAGCTCCTCCGAGTCGTCGAGCTGGGAGACGGCCTCCCGGGCGATCGCCAGCTTCGCCGCATCGACGCGCGAGCGCATCGCGGCCGCCGCGCGCCGGTCGCCGGCTGGTTGGGACAATTTGTCCCCGAGCCCGCCTTCCGGCGCGTCGGGCCTGGAAGGGCGCCCCTTCGCCGTTGCGGCGGGGCCTCCCGCCTCGTCGAGCGGGCCGGCACCCTCCGAGACGTTTCCCAGGGCGTCGCGCTCGGTCTCCGCGACGTCGCCCGCGGTGAGCACGTCGCGGCGCTGCGCCCCGACCACCTCGAGCATCCCGCCGCCCTCGCTCGGGCCGGCCATTCCTATTCCTCCGCCTCTCGCGCCGCCCGGCGCATCTCGCGCTCGGCGACCTCTGCGGGCTTGGTGTTCCACAGGTCGTAGAGCGGGCCTTTCGGGAAGTCGTCGGTGATGGGCACGCGGATCCCGGCGCTGATGAGCAGGCCCTCGCCGGGCTTGACGGCGTCGCCGATGTAGCCGCGCTCCGTGGCGGAGAGCTGGAGCATCTCCGCCCATGCGTCGAGGTCGGCGGTGGACTGCTTGTGCAGCAGGAAGAACTCGGAGTTGAGCACCATGTCGCGGGCCTCGGCGTTGGCCAGCATGTGGCTCGTGTTCTGGCTGATGCCGGTGCAGATGAGGCCGAACTTGCGCCCCTCGCGCCACAGGCGGGCGAAGTACTCGACCACCGTCGGGTGCGCGAAGAGGCTCTGCACCTCGTCGATGTAGAGCCAGGTGTAGTTGGGGCGCGGCGGCGTTACCATCACGCGGTTGCGCACCATCTCGAGCGCCGTGATCATGCCGAACACGCGCATGTTCTGGCCGAGGCCGTGCATGTCGATGTTGGTGATGCGGTTGTCGAGCGCCACGTTGCTCTGGCCGTTGAAGAAGGAGAACGCGCCCTTCACGTAGCGCTCGTAGCGCAGCGCGATGTCGGCGGCCTCGGGCTCGGGCTGAGCGAGCAGCGCCGCGTGGAAGTCGCCGAGCGTGGGCAGGCGGCCGTCCCTCGCGCACTCCCGGTACGCCTCGCCGACGCAGCGGGCGATGATCGAGCGGTCGCGCTCCGGCAGGCCCTCGCGGCCCTCGGCCATGAGCGCGCTCGAGAGCGCGAGCACCGCGTCGGTCTTGTACGCGAGCTTGGCGGCGTCGGCGCGGTCCGCGACGTCGGCGGTGTCGAGGGGGTTGAGCACCGCCGAGCATCCCGGGGCGAGCTCGACGTTCGCACCGCCGAGCGCGCCGACGAGGTTGCCGTACTCGCCGGCCGGGTCGAAGATCACGACCTCGTCCTCGGGGTGCGCGAGCACGGTGTTGGTTATCTCGCGCTTCACCGAGAAGCTCTTGCCCGATCCGGGCTTGCCGCACACGAAGCCCATGGGGCTCGCCAGGCGCTTGCGGTCGCACAGCACCAGGTTCCCGCTCTCCCTGGACTGCCCGTAGTAGCCTCCGCCCGCCTCGTCGAGGCTCTGGCTGGCGAAGGGCATCTGCATGGCCACCTGCCCCGTGGTGAGGTAGCGGCTCACGGTGACGTGGTTGTCCCCGAGCGGGAGCACCGAGTTGAGAGCCTGGCGCTGCCGGAAGTGGAGCGGCTCGAGGCCGATCGTGCAGCCCTGCGCGACGCTCGTCACCTGCTGGACGCGGCGGTCGAGCTCCTCGAGGCTGTCGGCCCAGGTGTAGACGAGGCCCGTGTAGACGAACAGGCGCTCGGACTTGTTGCGCAGGAAGTCGAGCAGCTCCTCGGCCTCCTCCTTCGAGAAGCGCAGCTCGGGCGGCAGGATCTGGTAGTCGTAGCCCTTCTTCACGGCGCTCATCTGCTCGTCGATGATCTCCTTGTCCATCCAGTCGATCTGGCGCTTCACGAGCGCGAGCGCCTCGCTCTGCGCGATGGGCTGCACGTGCAGCGTCACGTTGAGCGGCAGCGGCAGGTCGATGATGGAGGCGAGGTAGGTCTCCTCGATGACCGACCCGAAGCTGCGCACCGCGAGCACCGCGCCGTAGCGCCCGTCGCTGCGGAAGCAGTCGGACCTGCCCTCGGGCTTGAAGTCGAGCGTGGAGGGCATGACGAAGTCCTTCGTGCGCGCTCCCGACGTCGGGGACAATTTGTCCCAGGAGAACTCGAAGCGCGACCCCGGGCGCAGCTGCCCCTGCAAAAGCTCGAGCCTCTCGACGCCGTCGAGGGCGCGCGACGAGCAGCGTATGCGCGCGAGCGTCTGCTCCACGTCGCCCCGGATGCGCGCGAGCTTGGGCACCGCGGCGTCGACGTCGTCGGCGCCCACGGCGTAGGTCAGGTAGCGGTGGCGCACGAGGTTCGAGACGCCCTCGCGCATCTTGTCGTTGAGGATCCGGTTGTACTCTTCGGCGAGCCCGGCGGTGGCGCGCTCCCCGGGCTCGAAGAAGACCTTGCGGCCGACCTCGTCGGCGGGGATGGGCGCGTTCACTACCTGGAGCTGCACGTGGGAGTCCGCCGGGAAGTAGTTGAACAGCGAGCTCATCACGGTGAAGGCCGTCTCGCGCGCCTCCTTGCGCGCGGACTGGTAGCTGATGTCGGAGAACTCGACCGTCTGGCTGAACACCCCGGGCATCACCTGGGCGATGCCGTCCCTGTACATGGCGTCGTAGCCGACGTAGGCGGCCATCTCGCGCGAGCGGTCGCGCTCCCGGCGGCGCCTCTGCCGCTCGGCCTCCGCGCCCTTCGAGGCGTCCTTGCGCCCGCCCGTGCCGCCGAGGAGCAGCCCGAGGGTGCTCGGGCGCTTCGGCCTATTCTCCTTGTTGCTTCTTGCTCGGCTCATAGAGCTCGGCTCCTTTCTTCCTTGCCCTGCGCCTCGCGCGACGTCCCGGGCGGCCCGGGCGCGGCGAGCCCTCGGGGAGGCTCCCGGCGAGGCAGGGCTCGTACGCGAGCAGCTGCGGGGAGAGCTCGTGTGCCGCCAAAAGCGGCAGCAGCTCCTCGGCGCGCATGCCGAAGGGCCGCCAGAACCCGGCGAGCCAGAACGGCATGCTGCAGAGCATGATCGGGAAGGCCGCGTCCGCGACGTCGGCGTGCAGGCCCAGGTGGACGAAGGCCGCCGCCCCGACCGCGCTGCCGAAGCCGAGCGACACGCATGCGAGCGTGCGCAGGCTCATCTTCCCGACGATCTTCTCCTCGTACTCCCCGATGTCCTTCTGCACCGGTATCCGGAGCGCCATCCGCGACGCCCCCTATGCCGGCAGCCAGGACGTGTCCAGCTGCCCGAAGTAGACCGACGCGGCGATGATGATCGCGCCGCCGGCGATGGTGGAAATGGCGGTCGCGATCTGCGGGCCGCCCTGCTGCTCCCTGATGGCCAGGCCGAGCGAGACCGCTCCCCACACGACCAGGAAGCCGCCGAGGAAGGTCACGCAGCCCGACACGAGCTTGATGACGTTTGCGAGCATGCTGCTCTCCTTTGCTTTCGGTTGACGATGTTCCTTGCTGCTCCTCCCCCGCGGCGGGGGAGGCCCGCGCCCTCCGCGGCCCCGTCACGAGGCGCCGTCCTTCCGCCTGCGGTACTCCGCGAAGTCGAACGGGCCGCGGCGGGCGGCCCCCTCGAGCAGGCGCGAGCGCGGGTGGCGCTCGAGCCGGTACTTCCGGTCCATGAGCGGCATGCACCCGTTCACGAGCACGAGCGCGTCCTCGCGCGGCATGCGCGCCACCTCGGCGGGCTGTATGAGGTCGCGCTCGGAGATGCCCCGGTTCACGGTCCGGGTCCAGCCGGCGCCTCGCGAGTCGCTCTGCGTCTCGCTCGCCACCGTCTGCTTGCCGGCCATCTTGCTGATCTCCTCGTTGGTCTCGTTCGCCTTGCCGCCCAGGTAGAGCAGCGTGTCGCAGGCGTTCACGATGGTCTCGGCGTTGTTGTCGCCGTAGGTCTCCTTCAGCTGCGAGAGCGACTGGGCGATCATCGAGACCGCGATGTTCCTGCTGCGGGTGACCGCGATGGTCCGCTCGAAGTCGGGTATGCGCCCGATGTTGGCGAACTCGTCGAAGACGAAGTGCACCGTCGTGGGCAGCGATCCGCCGTGCGCCTCGAGCGCCTCGGCGCAAAGCGCGCTCACGGCCGTGTCCATGAGCAGGGCGAACAGGAAGTCGAAGGTCGAGTCGGTGTCGCTCATCGACGCGAAGAGCGCGACCTTGGCTCCCTCGTCGCCCATGTGGGCGAGATCGAGCTCGTCTTTGGAGGTGAGGTCGCGGACGGCGCGGATGGACAGCGGCTTCAGGCGGACGTTGCAGCTCGAGAGCATCGACTTCATGGTGTCGCCGGCGGCCACGCGGAACTCGCGGTAGCTCGCGAACGCGAAGTCGTCGGGCGGCGCGGGCTCGCGGACCTTGACCCACTCCCACGCGCCGTCCTCCTCGGCGAAGCCGCGCAGCGATCCGCCCTCCGCCGAGGCGCCGCCGCGCCTGACGTAGCGCTCACCGGTCTCCAGCTCGCGGAACACCATGTCGAGCGGGCTCATGTAGCCCGGGTCGTCGCGGGCGTCGGCGAGCGAGAGCAGCGTGAGCAGCCCGTCGAGGTTTCGGTCGGCGGGCTCGCAGTGCATGACGAGGTAGGCCGTGAGTGCGGTGTAGACCAGGCGCTCGGCCTTCTCCCAGTAGGGGTCGCCCTTGTGGTCGGCCTCGCCCTCGGTGTTGGCGACGATGCCGCGGGCGAAGCGGATGACGCCCGCCTCGTCGCGTATGTAGGCTATGGGGTTGAAGCGCATGGAGCGCGAGAAGTCGATGGTGTCGAACGCGCGGATCTCGTAGCCGAGCTCCGCCAGCGCGCCGCCCATCTCGCGGATGAGCGTGCCCTTCGGGTCGGTCACGAAGAAGCTGGCGTTGGCCTGCAGGAGGTTCGGCTTGACGTAGTAGCGCGTCTTGCCGGTGCCGGGTCCTCCAACCACGAGCACGTTGTCGTTGGTGTCGGTGGAGAGGTCGAACCTGCGGCTCACGAGGCGGATGCGCGCGTTGTCGGTGAGGATGATGTTGTTGTCGGGGTCCTTGGGGTCGCCGAAGGGCGCGATGTCCTTAGGCGTGGCCCACCTGGAGCTCCCGTGCTCCTCGCCGTCGCGCCGGGCCCCCTTGGTCCCCAGGGAGCGCGCCCAGGCGAGGGGCGCGCCGCACGCGCAGGCGGTCCCCGCGCACAGGGGAAGCGCCTCCGCGGAGAAGACGCGCCCCGCGCGGAGCGCCGCGGGTATCGCCGCCATGGCGGCCTTCGGGTCGAGGATCGGGTTCGCGCCCGACGCCGCGATTGCCGCGGCCGCGAAGTCCCCCGCGGCGA
>NZ_QUCY01000045.1:0-7390 GCF_003474385.1 Eggerthella sp. AM16-19 | reverse complement strand
TGGTTCGATTGAAACAGTCAAAACGCGATAAGAAGATAGTAGGAGGCGGTCATGAGGGACCATTCGCAACATATACAGTTGTCGCGCGAGGACGCGGTGACGGCGACGCTGGCGGCGCTGGACGCGCAGCCGGAGGGCTTCGGCTGGCGTGGGCGCGCGGCTGCTGCCGACCATGCGGGCAAGGTGGAGCGCAAGCTGGTGGAGCGCGTTTCCCTGGCGGAATCGGTGGGGCGCGTGCTGGCGTACGACGTGTGCGCCGCGAACGATATGCCCAGCGCGCTCACGTGCGCCATGGACTCCATTGCGCTGCACTGGTCCGATTTTGCCGACCTGGCCGATGGCGAAGTGCCCGACACTAGCTCGTGGGTGCGCGGCCGGGATTGGCAGTTCGCCAACACCGGCGTTGCCATGCCGGAAGGGTTCGACACGGCCATCGTCATCGAGCATGCGCAGGTTTCCGCAGATGAGCAGCATGTGGTTATCGACGCGGCGCCGTCGAAGCCCGGCGCGGGCACGCGTCCGGCGGGCAGCGCCATGCGTCGCGGCGACGTGCTGGGCCGCGCAGGCCAGCTGATCACGCCCGACCTGGCGGCGCGCATGGGCTCGGGCAACAACGGGTCGGTGCCGGTGGTGCGCCGCCCGCGCGTGGCGTTCATCCCCACGGGCAACGAGTTGGTGGCTCCCGGCGTGCCGTTCGACCCCGACCGCGCCGCATCCTTCGCGGCCCGCGGGCGCAACTTCGAGACGAACAGCGTGCTCGTGAAGGCGAAATGCGAGCAGTGGGGCGGGCGTTTCGTCCCGTTCGATATCGTTCCCGACCGCCGCGACGCCATCGAGGAAGCCATCGCGCAAGCCGTCGAGCAGGCCGACATCGTGGTGCTCAACGCCGGGTCGTCGAAGGGAAGCGATGACTGGTCTTGCGAGGTCATGGAGCAGATGGGGCAGATGATCTGCCATCAGACGAATCACGGCCCGGGGCACCATTCCAGCTTCGCCATCGTCGATGGCACGCCCATCGTGGGCATCTCGGGCCCCAGCGCCGGCGCGTCGTTCACGCTGAATTTCTACCTGCGCCCGCTCATGCGCGCGTTTTCCGGCTTGGACCCCGAGGTTCCGCGCACGCCCATGGTGCTGGCCGAGGCGTTCCCGGCAGGTGGGCACGGTCCGAAGGGACATGGCGGCCCGGTCCGCGGCGAGGACAGGCCTGCGGAGCATCCGGCGCACAAGCCCGGCGAGCCCGAGTTCTTCGGCATCAAGCTGCTGCGCGCCGAGCATGCCGAGGACGGCACGCTGCGCGCTTGGCCCGTGCCCGGGCGCCCCGGCAGCCCGGAGAGCTTCGAGGCCAACGCCTATTACATGTTGCCCAACGGTCCGGGCATCGAGGCCCCCAAGCCCGGCGATGTGATCTGGGCAGAGTGGCGGTAATCCGAGCCGTTCGGAATTCGCGCGCCTGCCTGCCGGCAGGTCCCGCGAAGCCGTTTGACGGGCTTGTGGGGCCCAGCAACCACCAAGGCCGCATCACCGTTTCGAAGGCGATGCGGCTTTTTTGTGCATGCGCGAGAAGGGCGGTCGTTTTGCCGTCGCGTGTTCGCGCGCTTCCGCCTCAGGCGAATGACGAGAAATCGCGCAAGGTCGGCGCGTGTTTCGCTTGTGCCTATAATAGCGAAAATATGTTCGGTTTTCGGATTGCACGAACATCTGTGCGTGTGTTAGAATCTCCGCATCATATGAGCCAGTGCAGAGGCTTTCCTTTTGGGCGTTGAGCCTGTGGGAATGTCGTGGCCGGCATCCGTCTCCGGGATGCCCTTTCCTCTTCTGCAAGATCCTCGAAACCACGGAATGCAACGATAGTTTTCGCAGATAAGGCATGCTAAAATATCGTTGTACGAAATTCGAGGCATTAATGAACAGACTCGTCGTCGCGGAGCATGCATTTAAACACGGCTTAAACGAGGAGAGCATACGGTACGCCTGGGAAAATCGAATGGCATCGCAACACCGAAAGGCTCCGTATGAAGACCAAGTTGTTGCTATCGGGCTTACGGAAGACGGAAGGGTTGTTGAGCTAGTCGGCTCCCAAAAACCTTCTGCGGTAGTGATTTACCACGCAATGGAGCCGCCAACGAAAAGAGTGCTGTTCGAACTTGGGCTATTGGCAAGGAGGCGGTAGGCATGGCAATGTCTGCGGATGAAATCAAAAAAGAATTCGGCATCACGCCTGAACAGCTTGACCAATGGGAGGCGGATGCCGCTGCCGGCATCTTGCATGGAGAACCTAGCGGGCCGGTTACGTACGGCCCCGGTCGCCCTCTTATGTTCGATGAGGAAATGAAGCAGGTGGGGTTTAAAGAGCCGGTGAATAAAATCCTGCTCATCGACATCCGCGCAGCGCAGCTGGGAATGAAACGGTCGGAATATCTTCGCCATCTGGTAGATGAAGACTTGAAGCTCGCTGGCATCGCGTAGCGGTCAGCGTCGCGATGGGGCCGGGTCCCGTGTCTATCGAATCGCTGTCGCCTGAGGGTTCGCGGCCTGATGGGCGGGCTTGTTTGCTATCATAGCCAAGTTAACGGTCTAACCGCTTTCAGCGTGCGTGGAGCTGGGTTGCGCCGGCTTCTCCGGGCGCGTCCGCAAGTGTCGCGATTGTGCTGGCGGCAATCGGATGCGGGGTAGTCGTCGTTTTGCAGCGTAGCCGCTAACACGTGCGTTGGAATCGAAAGGAAAGAAACCAATGACCCAATACCTTACCGAGCGCGAGGTCCGCGGAATCGCGGAATACGCGCGTATCGGCCTTTCCGGGGAGGAGCTCTCCGAGATGACGGTCGATCTGAACAACATCATCGAAACGCTGCAGTCCATCAAGCAGCTGGACCTCGAGGGCGTGGAGCCTACGTTCCATCCCATCGGAAGCCTGTCCAACGTCATGCGCGAGGACGTGGAAACCGAATCGTTCACGCAGCAGGTTGCGCTTGAGAACGCGCCGAAGCAGCAGGACGGCAGCTTCTTGATCCCGTCCATCCTAGGCGAAGGGGGCGATGCGTAATGGCCATCTCCGATATGGGCATCGCGCAGATCCGCGAGGGTCTGGCGTCCAAGCAGTTCACCGCCTGCGAGGTCGCGCAGGCAAGCCTCGACCGCATCGCGCAGGCCGATTCTCAGGTGCATGCGTTCCTGGAGGTCACCTCCGAGGCCGCCATGGCCGCCGCGCAGCGCGTTGATCAGGCAATCGCCGACGGCACGTTCGATACGCTCGGCCCGTTGGCCGGCGTGCCGGTGGCGTTCAAGGACAACATGAACATGACGGGCACGCACACCACTTGCTCTTCCCGCATGCTGGAAAACTACGTGTCTCCGTACACCGCAACGTGCGTGCAGCGCATCATCGACGCCGGCGGCATGCCGCTGGGCAAGCTGAACATGGATGAGTTCGCGTTCGGCTCCACCACCGAGTCCTCCGCGTTCGGCCCCACGCGCAACCCGTGGGATCTGGGTCGTGTTCCGGGCGGCAGCTCGGGCGGCTCTGCGGCGGCGGTCGCCGCCGGCATGGCATGCGTCACGCTGGGCTCCGACACGGGCGGCTCCATCCGCCAGCCTGCCAGCTTCTGCGGCATCGTGGGCGTCAAGCCCGCCTACGGCACGGTCAGCCGTTACGGCGTCGTGGCCTTCGGCAGCTCGCTCGACCAGGTGGGCCCGTTCGCGCGCAGCGTCGAGGATGCCGCCGCCGCCATGGACGCCCTGTGCGGCCATGACCCTCTGGACTGCACGTCGCAGGATGTGAAGGCCGGCTTCCGCGCTGCATGCCAGCAGGATGTCGCGGGCATGCGCATCGGCGTGGTTCGCAGCTTCATGGATGCCAAGGGCCTGTCCTCCGAGGTTTCGGAGCGCGTGTCCGAGGCCGCTGCCAAGCTCGAGGCAGCCGGTGCCACCATCGTCGAGGTCGACCTGCCGCATATCGACGCCGCTATCAGCGCATACTACGTGCTGGGCCCATGCGAGGCGTTCTCCAACCTGGCCCGCTTCGATAGCGTGCGCTATGGCTACTGCGAGGAAGGCCACAAGGACCTGGGCAGCCAGTACGAGGCAAGCCGAGCCCATGGCTTCGGCGAAGAGGCGAAGCGCCGCATCATGCTGGGCAGCTACCTGCTTTCCGCCGGCGTGTACGAGCAGTACTACTATCCGGCCCAGCAGGTCCGCACGCTCATCACGCAGGACTACCGCAACGCCTACGAGCAGTGCGACGTCATCTTGGCGCCCACGGCCCCGGCTACGGCGTTCAAGTTCGGCGAGATCGCAGATCCGGCAACCATGTACCTGTCCGACGTGTTCACCATCTCCATCAACATCGCCGGCAACGGCGGCATGAGCGTGCCGTGCGGCTTGGGCGCGCAAAGCGGCATGCCCGTGGGCGTGCAGCTGATCGCCCCGCAGTTCAAGGACGAGAACATGTTCCGCGCCGCCATGGCGCTCGAGGCCGCCTACGGCAAGGCCCCCGTGGCCCCGAACTTCGCCGACGGGAAGGTGATTGAGTAATGCGTAAGCTCGAAGAGGTATTAAAAGATTGGGAGGCGGTCATCGGCTTGGAGATCCACGCCGAGCTGACCACGTTGAACACGAAGATGTTCTGCGGCTGCAAGCTTGAGTTCGGCGCTGACCCGAACACGCACACCTGTCCGGTGTGCCTGGGCCTTCCGGGCGCTCTGCCAGTGCCGAACAAGGCCGCTATCGAGTCCATCGTGCTTGCCGGTCTGGCCACGAACTGCGACATCGAGAAGCACAGCATGTTCTACCGCAAGAACTACATGTACCCCGACATGGCCAAGAACTTCCAGACCACGCAGGGTCCGGTGGCGTTCTGCATGCGCGGCCATCTTGATCTGGACGTCGACGGTTCGGCAGCTAAGGAGCGCGGCGATATCGCCGGCCTGAAGCCGGGCGAGACGTGCGAGAACGTCACCGTCACCGATTCCGGCTACACGGCGCACGTTGGCATCACGCGCATCCATATGGAGGAAGACGCCGGCAAGATGATCCACATCGGTGGCGACGAGGGCCGTATCGCGGGCGCCACGCATTCGCTGGTGGACTACAACCGCGCCGGCACGCCGCTCATCGAGTTGGTCACCGAGCCCGACCTGCGCACGCCCGAGGAGGCGCGCCTGTTCATGCAGAAGCTGCGTCAGATCTATCTGGCCATCGGCATCTCCGACTGCTCCATGGAGGAAGGCTCCATGCGCTGCGACGGCAACGTCAGCCTGCGTCGCCGCGGCTCCACGAAGCTGGGCGTGAAGACCGAGCTGAAGAACATGAACTCCTTCAAGAACCTACACGATGGCTTGGCCTATGAGATCTGCCGTCAGGCCGAGGTTCTGGAAGAGGGCGGTCAGATCTACCAGGAAACCCGCCATTGGGACCCCACCATGAAGCACACCATCGTCATGCGCGTGAAGGAAACCGCTGACGACTACCGCCTGTTCCCCGAGCCCGACTTGGCGCCCTACGACCTTTCCGACGAGTTCATCGAAGGCGTCCGCGTCAAGCTGCCCGAGCTGCCCGACCAGAAGGCCGCCCGCTTCGCCGATGAGTTCGGCCTGTCCGCCTACGATGCTCGCCACCTGGTCGATCATCGCGCTACGGCCGATTTCTTCGAGGCGTGCATGGAGGTTGCGGGCAAGGATGCCGCCAAGCTGGCGAAGCCTGTTGCCAACCTGACCATCAACGACGTCACCGCATGGCTGAACGCCAACGAGGATGCTGACCTTGCGCAAAGCCCGCTCACGCCCGCCCGTGCGGTGGAGCTGGTGAAGCTGCTCGCCGAGGACGCCATCTCGTCCAAGCAGGCCAAGCAGGTGTTCTCCGCCATCATGGACGAGGATAAGGATCCCTCGGCTATCGTCGAGGAGCGCGGCATGAAGCAGGTGTCGGACACCGGCGCCATTGAGGCCGTTGTGGATGCCATCATCGCGGCGAACCCCGATGAGGTTGCCCGCTACAAGGAAGGCAATACGAAGGTCATCGGGTTCTTCGTGGGTCAGTGCATGAAGGAGATGCGCGGCCAGGGCAATCCGAAGATCATCAACCAGCTGTTGGCGAAGAAGCTGGCAGAGTAGCGCAATCGCAGCTTGCGGGTTGCGGTTAGCGACTTTCGGGTTGTGGGTTGTGCCAGCGGAAGCTAGTTGGTTGCGAAGGCGCGGTCTGTGGTCGAGTCAGACAGCCAACGCAAACGCAATCGCAAACGTAAACGGGGAGCCGCTGAAAAGCGGCTCCCCGTGTGTTATCAGACGGACATGCGAGTGGCGATGTGCGCGAGCGCGTCGAGGTTGGCGAATCGAATGGCGCAGACGGGGTTTGAGGGTATCGTCGGCAGTTGTGGCGCGTGATTCGAGTGTGGCGGCAAATGGTAAAGCGCAGCGCAAGCAAGGCCGAGATCCTGCAGCTGCTGTAGCGTGCGAGCCGCAAGGTGCAGCCGCCTTTATCGCATCACCTTGGCCAGCACCTTCGCCAGCTTTTCCGGGTCAATGGGTTTGGAGACGTGGGCGTTCATGCCGCTGGCTAACGATCGTTTCACGTCCTCGGCGAACGCGTTCGCACTGGTCGCCACGATGGGCACGTCGGCGGCATCGGTGCGGCCAAGGCTGCGGATGCGGTGTGCGGCGGTAAGCCCGTCCATGACCGGCATCATGACGTCCATCAAGACGATGTCGTAGCGTCCAACAGGGGATTGCTCGAACGCGTCCACCGCTTCCTGGCCGTTCGTCGTCTTATCCACGGTGAATCCCATGTCGTCGAGCACGTATGCGATGATCTCCATGTTCAGCTCGTTGTCCTCGGCTACCAAGGCGCGCTTTCCGGTGAAATCGACCTGCTCGGCGTCTGCGCACGGCGACTTGTCAGCCGCATCGGCTATCGTCAGGGGAATCTCGAAATAAAACGTGCTACCATGCCCCAGGCGGCTGTTCGCGCGGATGCGATCGCCCATCATGAGCACGATGCGGTTGCTGATGGCAAGCCCCAGGCCCGTGCCCTGTTGACGGGCGTCCGTGGTGTTTACCTGCTCAAACTTGGCGAAGATGCGCTCGATGTCCTCCTCGGCGATGCCCACGCCCTCATCGGTGACGGCGAAATATACGCTTGCCGTTCGGGTGTTGCTCGCCTGGACGCCGACCCCTGTAGTCTGTGCATCGGCATCCACGGCCCCGCGACCCGGCGCCAGCGCCTCCGCAGCCTCGCAGCCGGCCGGAAGCGTACCTGCCGCGTCGCCCGCAGCCTGCGTGCCGGTATTAGCAGCCTCGCAGCTCGCTGGAGGCGCACCCGCCGCCTGCGCGTCAGCCTCCGCGGCCTCACAGCCCGCCGGAAGCGCCCCCGCGGCTCCGGCCCCCGCAGCCGCGCGACC
>NZ_QUCY01000044.1:0-8583 GCF_003474385.1 Eggerthella sp. AM16-19 | reverse complement strand
CTTAACTGCTTTCTATTTGCCCTGTCCAAGAACTGGGGTGCAGTTCAAATCGCCCGGGGCCGGTCCTCAACATCCGACTTAAAAGTCGGCTTCGGTTATCGCGCTTTTGTTTGCGCAGTCGAGCGCGCTAGCCAAGGGTTAACGTGCTCGATAAGCTTTGCGGCTTACAGGGAGTCGATGTACTCGACCAGCTCGCCGACGGTCTTCAGGCCCTCGGGCTCGCCGAAGTCCACGTCGCACTTCTCCTCCAAGTCGCAGATCAGCTCGACCATGTCCAGGGAGTCGATGCCCAGGGAGTCGAACGTGGAGTCGTCGTTAACGGACTCAGGGTTGATGTCCAGGTTCTCTTCCAGGACTTCCTTAACGGTGTCGATGGTAGCCATGATGGCGGTCCTTTCTCAAACATTGCAACGCTCGTATGGTAGCACACGCCGCGCCGCGCGCCCGGTTTTACCCCGCGTCCCACACGTATGAACCATACGCGTTACGCTGGTGAATCATGCGGGCGGTGGGAAGCCGAGGTGCGGGCAAATCTATGAGTGCCCCTTAATGTGAACACCGCGGCACACGCCGCCGGCTGATCGGCTTCCGCGCAAAACCAGGCGACAGGAGGGTGGAAGCGGGCGCTATTCGCCTGCGAGCAACCCAGCCTCCCGGAGCGCCTGCTTGGTGTGCGCGATGCTGTACAGGCTGCCGAACGCGCAGATGATGCCGTCGGGGCCGGCGAGTTCGCCTGCTTTGCGGGCTGCTTCGGCGTAGGTTTGCGCTGCGCAAATGGGCAGATTTGCGTCGATCGCGGGCGACTCCGCGGCTATTCGGACGGCTTCTGAGGCGTATTCTGCGGCAGGCAGCGCTCGGGGATTGTCGGGAGTCACGGCTACGAACGCGGCAGCATGCGGCAACACCGTGCGCAGCATGGCGGGATGGTCCTTGTCGGCCATGACGCCCGAGAACAGCACGGCTTTGCGGCCGGCGAACACGTCCGCCAGCGAATCGGCAAGCGCCTGGGCGCCCTGCGGATTGTGACCGCCGTCGATGACCACCGTTGGTTTGCCAGGCACGTGCGGCAGCACCTCGAACCGGCCGGCCCAGCGCGTGGCGGCAACACCGCGCTCGACAGCGGATTGCGGTATATCCCAACCACGGCACTGAAGCGCGAACACGGTTTCCAAAGCCAATGCGGCGTTTTGCGGCTGATAGCTGCCCAGCAATGTGGTTTCGTAAGCGTTGCCCTTGTAGGTGAAGGGACGGACGACCGAAGGCTTGCCGGGTTCGATCTGCTCGGGGTCAAGATGGCGGACAGGCGCAATGTCCAGTTCGCCGAAATCAGGCTGCGAAACCGTGCAGCCTGCCGCGTGCGCCGCCGCTTCCACGGCTTCGGCCGCCTCGGGCTCCTGCGGCCACGAAACCACGGCGCTTCCCGACTTGATGATGCCAGCCTTTTCAGCAGCGATCTTGCCGATGGTGTTGCCGAGCAGATCGGTATGGTCGAGGCCGATGCGCGTGATAACGGCAACGTCGGGGGCCGCGATGACGTTGGTGGAGTCCAGACGGCCGCCAAGGCCGACCTCAAGCACCGCAACCTGACATTCCACCTGGGCGAAATGCAGAAGCGCCACCGCCGTCATAAGTTCGAACTCCGTTGGATGGTCACCGGTTTCCACCGACATTTGCTCGGCATGCTCCCGCACTTGCAGCGTGACGCGCGCAAGGTCGGGCATGCCGATGTTCTTGCCGTTCACGCGGATGCGCTCCTCGAAACGCTCGATGAACGGGCTTGAGAACCAGCCAACCCGATAGCCAGCAGCCTGCAGCACGTTGGCGATATAGGCGCATGTGCTGCCCTTCCCGTTCGTGCCCGCAACATGCACGATGCGCAGATCGTTCTGAGGATTGCCCAAGCGAGCCAGTAACTCGCGGATGCGATCGAGGCCCAAACGCGACGCCTGCCAATGGGGAGCGTTGATATAGGCGATGGGATCGAAGTATTGCGGGGGGGTTTGACCGCAGGTTTGCGATACGGATTGCCCACTGGCTTGCGGGGTTGATTGAGGCATACGGGATTCACCTTGCTCGAAAGTCCATTGTTCGTTAGCAGGTTAGCACGGGATGACAACCCGAGCCCAAGCATGCGCAGGTTCTCCAAGCCGTTGAGCGATTGACTGCAATGCCCGGACACTTGGGGACGGAGGCTTATCTGTCATAAATCGCTCACAACATGAGCAATCGACGCACTCCAAGCGATAGCCTAATCCGAAGCTCATGCTTTTGAGCCCGGGTAAACCGGCCAAGCTGCGTTTACTTTCTACGACTTGCGCACCTATCCGGCCTTCTCCCCGATTCCGGCCCCTTCTGTTCTCGCCAACCCCTCAGCGCTTTTGCCGGCCTTCTCCCCTGCTGCGGTTACTGCCCGTTTTGCTGCTCTTCCTCTTTCGCGGCTTTTGCCTTTTGCTCGTCTAGTTGATGCAGCAGCTGACCTAGGGTTACGAAGTCGTTTTCCAAGGCCTCACGCTTTGCGCCATCGTAGAGCGCGGCGGCGGGGTGAAAGATGGGAAAGACGAGGAATTTACCCGCCCGCTGCACGCGACCGTGCAGGCGCGTGATCCCCATCTGCGTCTTCAGGACGAACTGCGTGGAAAACTTACCGAGCGTGACCAGGACTTCCGGGTCGATGGTGCGCGTTTGCTCGCGAAGGAACGGCGTGCAGGTTTGGATTTCCTCAGGTCGCGGGTCGCGGTTTCCGGGAGGGCGGCACTTCAGCACGTTGGCGATGAACACGTCCTCGCGGCGCAAACCGGCACACCCGAGCAACTCGTTAAGGTAGTGCCCGGCGGCGCCTACGAACGGCTCGCCCTGCAGATCCTCGTTTTTGCCCGGCGCCTCGCCGATGAACATCACGCGCGCATGCGGGTTGCCCACACCGAACACCGTTTGCGTGCGGCCGTCGCACAGCGGGCAGCGGCGGCATGATTCCACCTGCACGCGCAGCTCATCGAGCGGGATATGCGGTTTCGGCATGGTGTGCCCCTTTCCGTGCGTCGAACGGCGACGTGCCCACCGCGCGGTTGGTGAGTTTGCGAACCGCGCAAGCACACAACGTTTTCCTTGGTCAACAGCCTAGCACAACAGCGGAAAACTAGCGGCAGACTAAACAACGCGCGGAAAAGCCGATTCGTTATCGACGAAGGCGGCTCACAAGCCTGCAAGATAACGAGTTTTTCGCCCAAATGAAGCCTCGCTGGTTCTGGGCGGTTTTGAACCACCGTTCGCGCGGCGTCCGCAGCCGGTGGGATACCTTTGCTAACGGTTGCGTTAAATCGCGGAAACATCGGGCTGCGACGGGCTTGCCAGCTGCTACGATGAACGATGAGTCGAATCATCTGCCTTAAGGAGAGACCATGCCTACACGCGATGAGAGAAAAGCCGCCGCCGCAAGCAACCTTGCGCTGATGCGCGGGGCGTTTTCCAAGGACACCCAAGAAACCATCGACGCCGCGATCATCTACGAAGATGGCGAGGGGCGCGAGCTTGAGCTGCCCGAAGTCGAGGAGGGCGCAACAACTACCACCAGCGTGACCAGCGATTTCGCCGTGAAGGCGGTGCATAGCGCGAAGGGCAAGACCGTGGTCGTGGACCCGTGCTCGTTCATGCGCCCGGGCGGCGCGTACGAAGACGGCGCGTTCGGGCCCGAGCAGATCCTGTGCTCGGAGAGCAATCTGTACCCGGTTTTGTGCGGCTGCAAAAACACATATCATGCCGCCAACCGCGGGTTTGCGTCCGGCCAGCTTTACACTGACCGCGCGCTGTACCTGCCCCAGGTGACGTTCGTTCACGACGGCGATATCCGCCGCGCCGACGTGCTGGCCATCCCCGAGCCCAACCGCACCCATGCGCTGGAGAACCACCGCTCCGAGCGCGAGATCGGGACGGCGTTGCGCGCCCGCGTGGAGGCGCTGCTGCGCATCGCCGCAGCCAACGGCGCCGAAACGCTGATAATGGGCGCATTCGGCGCCGGCCCGCAGGGATTCGACGCCGAGGTGGTCATCGAGCTGTTCCGCTCCTGGATCGCCGCGCACCCCGGAGCCATCGGCCACATCACGTTCGCCGTGCCGCGCGCCGTCCTCGCCCCGTTCGAGGATGCATTCGGCGAAGAGCGCGAACCCGAGCCCGTCGTCGTCACGCCCACCGAAGCCGAAGAGGACGACGAAGACGATTTCGACCCCAACGACCTGCCCGAAGGCATCACGTTCCGCTCCTAATGCATCTGCATAAAGCAAAACATGGATGGCAAAGACATAATCAGGGAATTCACTGTTTGCGGCAATCACGTGACCGTACACGTGCCGGCGCATTGCGCAGACGAAGCGCGCCCTGATGCCGACGAGGGCCGATCCGGCGAAACAAGCCCAGCCCTCCCGGATAGTCTTCCGGCGGTTTACCTGCATGTTCATGATGGTGATGGGTCCGAGGTGCTGCAGTTGTGCCGCGAGCTTGGCTACCGGGAATTCGTGCTTGCGGCTATACGGCCGCGTTGCTGGAACGACGACCTGACGCCTTGGGAATGCCCCGGGCTGTTCGCCGATGACGCGCCGTTCGCGGGCAAAGCGGCCGAACAGCTCCGCTTGCTTGAAAGCGAGATCATCCCTCGCGTCGAGGGGGACGCGCCGCGCAAACCCGAGCAACGCGTGCTGGCGGGTTACTCGCTTGCAGGGCTGTTCGCCACGTGGGCCTGCTTCAACAGCGCGGCGTTCGGGCGCGTTGCGAGTGCATCGGGCTCGCTGTGGTACCCGGATTTCGCCGGCTACGCCGCTGCGAACGAGTTCGCGCGCAAGCCCGCCTGCGCATACTTCTCGCTTGGCAGCAAGGAGGCACGCACGCCCAGCAGGCTTTTGCGCAATGTGGCGCAAGGCACGCGCGACGTCGTCGAGCTGTTCGAGGCCAGAGGCGTGCCCACCGTCTTCGAGCAAAACCCCGGCAACCACTTCAAGGAACCCGCCCTACGTATGGCAAAGGGCATCGCCTGGGCGCTAGCTCGATGACCCTTCTGAACCACCGGCAAAACAACGCGATGACACATCTTTTGAGCTAGCGCAAAAGTCGTTGCACGACGCGCAACCCCTTCGCCACACGCGCGCTTCGTCACACGCTGGACATGGCGATGGCGTAAAATCATCTGCAACGCAAATCGCGGACAACGAGAACAACACGGCAAAGGAGACGCAATGGACGCAAGCACTGCACGCATCGGGTTCATCGGGTTCGGCAACATGGCACAGGCCATGGCGAAGGGGCTGGTGGAACACGCCAGCTTCGACGGCGGCCGCATCACCGCCTGCGCCGCGCACTTCGACAAGCTGGAGGCAAGCTGCAAGCCGCTGGGAGCGAACGCCGTGCATACCCCCGCCGAGGTCGCCGAGGCAAGCGACCTGGTCATCGTGGCCGTGAAGCCCTATATGGTGGCCGACGTGCTGGCGCCGGCGCGCGAGGCGCTTGCCGGCAAGGCCGTGGTGTCGGTTGCCGCAGGCCTGCTGTTCGACTTCTATGAGGATCTGCTGGGGGCCGGCAGCCACCACCTTTCCACCATCCCCAACACGCCTATCGCCGTGGGCTGCGGCGTGATCGCCTGCGAGCAGAAGCACTCGCTCAGCGCCGACGAATGGGAGACGTTCGCCGGGCTGTTCGGCGGCATCGCGCTCATCGAGCCCGTTGCGGGACACTTGCTCTCGACCGCCAGCGCCGTCGCCGGGTGCGGCCCCGCCTTCGCCGCCATGTTCCTGGAATCGCTGGCCGACGGCGGCGTGAAGAACGGCCTGCCCCGCGCCACCGCGTATCGCCTGGCGGCGCAGATGATGGCCGGCACCGCGCAGCTGCATCTGGCCACCGGCACGCACCCCGGCGCCATGAAGGACGCCGTGTGCAGCCCCGGAGGCACCACCATCAAGGGCGTGGCAGCGCTTGAGGCCGCGGGCCTGCGCAACGCGCTCATCAGCGCCGTCGACGCCACGCTGCAGTAGCGGGGAGGCATCACTCGCCAGAGAGAACGCCACGACGAAAGGCGCCGCAAACGGAAACCGGAAGATTCCCAAGGCGCCATCCCGGCGGCGGTGCGCATCGAAAAGCGTGGCAGGGTACCTCAAAGCCCGATACCGCATCCTATCCGCGCCATCGCTGAACGTACGACCACCCTGGTAGGATCGGGGCCCGAAACCGATGGTGCGCCTAGCCCCTAAACCGCATACGCAAAAAGGCCTTCTGCATCCCGACCACAGGAAGGCAGAAGGCCTTTTCATTCACTTGAGAAGAGTTACCAGGTGCCAGCTTTGACAACTGAAATAGGGGGATTTAAGCAGGACCTCTTGACGCGAAATCACCCCGGGCGCAAACCCTCAAGCTGGAGCACCTGCAGCGCAGTCCCTCCGGCGCAGCCCCGCTTCCCTACTTACACGTAGTAGCGCGGCATGCGCTGGGCGAAGCCGATGCACAGCTCGTGCGGAATGGTGCCCAAGGTTTCGCACATCTCCTCGATGGTGACCATGGCGTCACCCTGCTGACCCACGATGAGGACCTCGTCGCCCACCTGGGGATCGACGCGGCGACGGCGCGCGTAGCTGCGCAGGTCCACCTCGAACATGCACTGATCCATGCAGATGTTGCCCACCTGGCGGCAGCGCACGCCGTCGACCAGGAAGTCGGTGCGGCTCGACAGCCCGCGACGCAGGCCGTCGCCGTACCCGACGGGCACGGTGCAGATCTTCACGCTGCCGGGGCTGCGGTAGTTCAGCCCGTAGCTGACGCCCTCGCTCATGGGCACCAGGCGCGTATCGGTGATGCGCGCGTGCACGCTCATGGCCGGGCGCAGCTCGATGAGCGGCGTGGTTTCAGGGCAGGGCTGGTAGCCGTACAGGCCGATGCCCAGGCGCACCATGTCGAAACGAACGTCAGGGTAACGGATGGCGGCGGCGGAGTTCGCGCAGTGCACGATACCGGGGTTGATGCCCGCAGCGCGCAGCGCCTCGACGGCCTCGATATAGCGCTTCGCCTGGATATGAAAGTCAAGCGTCTCCGGGCAATCCGCCGTAGCGAAGTGCGTGAACACGCCCTCGAGCTCGAGCGCGCGATGGAAGCCGATCTGGTGCATGAAGTTCACCACTTCGTCCCAGCGCACGCCGATGCGGTTCATGCCCGTGTTGATGGCCAGATGGTACGGCGCGCGCAGCCCCATGGAGTCTGCGGCCTCCGCATACTTGATGGCGAACTCGGGAGAATACACCGCCGGCATGATCTTGTAGGCGAGCAGCAGCGGGATAGCGCTGGCAGGCGGCTCGGCAAGCATGAGAATCGGGGCATTGACCAGGCCTTCGCGCAGTTTGATGCCCTCGTCGACCGTGGCGACACCCAGGTAATCGGCGCCGGAGTTCAGCGCCGTCTTCGCAACGCGGACCGCGCCGTGGCCGTATGCATCGGCCTTCACGACGGCCATCATGTGACGACCCGAGCCGATCATCTTCTTGACGGCGGAGGCGTTGTGGCGGATGGCGTTCAGGTCGATTTCCAGCCAGGCCCAACGACGATCCTTTTCAGGGATGGTGGCCAGCTTCTCGGGGTCGAACTCCACGCGGCCCTCGGGGTTTTCGCCATCTGCGGAATATGCGGCCGCCGTTTCCTCGTGATCGCGATTGTATTGGAACGCGCCGCGCACCTCGTTGGCAGCGTCGGATGCCGCTTCACGCTCGGTCAGGAAGCCGTTAACCCCGCCACGGCGAGGCGCCTGCGCAGGCGCAGGCTGACCGGCATGAGCCGCGCGCTGGGCTTCGCGCTCGCGGATGGCGTCCGCCGCGCTGGTACCGCCCGCCGGCTTGCGGAACGCGAAACCGGTGAAACCGTTGGGAAGCTGAGTATTGTCTGCCATGTTCTGCACCCTCTTGAAACCATTGCTTTGCCCGAATGCGCAGGTCGGCGATGCCGACGTACGGCGAAGCCGCGACACGCGACGGGTCTGTCGTATAGCGGACACAAGTATATCACTGGCGCAACCGGCGGCCGCTTCTGCGCAAACCCTGCAGATACCGGCCGGCGGCAGGCAAAGCGCCGCCTGACACTTGGGGACGGAGGGTTATCCGTCCGGAATCCGACGCTTGGGGACGGAGGATTACCTGTCCGGAACCCGACGTTTGGGGACGGAGGCCCTTCCTTCCGAGAATGAAGCATGAACCATCCGCTCAAATACCGAACTCCGCCGAGGGGAATCCGCTTGGCGCGACCAATCGGCTTGCAACGCGCCTGTACGACGTACGCTTTCGCACCCCACTCCCCTACGTTTACCGGGATTATGCAACGCTATTCCGGCGGAACGTCCATAAAAACTGCACCGATAAGCTACAATAAGCACAAGTGGTTTACGGGCTGGCAGCGGTTCGCAATCAATCCATTCGCAAAGCCCGCCCGGGACAAGAGAAATGGAGTACCGCCATGCTATGCCCCAACTGCGCAACCGAGAACGTCGCCGACGCGAAATTCTGCGGCAACTGCGGAACGCCCCTGAACGCCGCCGCGCCGGACCCCGAAGCGCCTGCCGCGCCCGAG
>NZ_QUCY01000043.1:0-9718 GCF_003474385.1 Eggerthella sp. AM16-19 | reverse complement strand
GGCCCGCGGCGCCGGTGCCGCCGCCCGGCCTCTCGCCCCGGCAGAACTCGACGAACCCGGTGTAGGGCGCCTCGCCGAGCTTCGCGTCGGTGTCGAACGTGCCGCTGCCGTCCTTCTTCGTCAGGCCGGTCAGGTGGACCGTCTTTCCCGACAGGATCGACTTGGCCTGGGACTTGGTGAGCTTCTTGCCGTTCTGGACGATGTTGAGCTTCACGCCGCAGCCCTGGAGCAGCCGCCAGCCCTCCTCCTTGCCGGCCCACTTCGAAGACGAGCACTGCCACTGCTTTCCGCTGCGCGACAGCACGATCGGCGCTCCGCAGGCCGGGCACCGGCACAGCTCCTCGCGGCCGGACACGGCCGCGGCCTGCGCGGGGTCGAAGCCGCCCTCGAGGTCGGACACGACCGCGGCGGTGTAGCCCTCGATGCCGGAGAGGAAGTCGGACAGCGACCCCTCTCCCCGCTCGACGTGCGACAGGGAGAGCTCCCACTTCGCGGTGAGCTCGGGGGTCTTGAGCGAGTCGCACACGATGTCGATCAGCGTCTCGCCGCGCTCGGTGGCCGAGAGCGTCTTGCCTCGGCGGCGGACGTACTTAGCCTTGATCAGCTTCTCGATCATGCTGGCGCGGGTGGCCGGCGTCCCCAGGCCGCCGGAGTGCATCGAGTCGTCCTCGATGGCCGCCTTCAGCTCGCGGTCCTCGATGGACCGCCCGGCGTGCTCCATGGCCGACAGAAGCGTAGCGTCGGTGTAGGGCTTCGGCGGGGTCGTCTTGCCGTCCTTCACGCGCACGTCGCCCTCGCCCACGGTGAACGAGTCGCCCTGCTCGATGTCGGCGGGGATGGCCTGCGCTTCGTCCTCGTCGTCGGGGGCCTTGCCGCCGTCGGCCAGCGCGGTGCGGCACGCCTCGTCCACGGCGATCCAGGACGCGTCCGTGACGGTGCTGCCCGAGGCCGTGTAGGCGTCGCCGCAGATCTCGGCCTCGACCTTGGCCTTGAGCTTCGTTGCGGGGTCCATGGTGGCGGCCATGAGGCGGCAGCAGATGAGGATGGCCACGGCGCGCTCGGCGCCCGCGAGCGCCGCCATCTCCTTGGCGCCGAGCAGCGCCGTGGGCAGGATCGCGCCATGGCCGTGGACCTTCGAGTCGTCAGCCACGCGGGAGACGTCCGAGCGGGCCGCGTCGAACCCGGCCGCCGCGGCCTCGCCGACGATCTCCGGTACCGCGATGGCCGTCAGCACGCGGGCCGTCTCGGGGATGTCGGACTCGCCGATATAGCGGCTCTCGGTCCTGGGGTAGGTCGCCAGCTTCTTCTCGTACAGCGATTGCAGCGCGTTCAGCGTGTCCTCCGCGGTGAGGCCCGCGCGCGTCGATGCGTCGCGTTGCAGCCCGGTGAGGTCGTAGAGCTTGGGCGCGCGACACCTCTCCTGCCTGCGCTCGACCTTGGAGATCGCGCACTGCGACCCGACGGCCGCCCGGGCGCGTCGCTCGGCCTCCTGGCGGGTGTTCAGCTTCTCGCCGACAAGGCGCACGCGTTCCGTCCTCCCGACCGAGCACTCGACCTGGAAGAAGGGGACCGACTTGAAGTCGCGGATCGCGCGGGTCCGCTCGACGACGAGCGCGAGCGTGGGGGTCTGGACGCGGCCGGCGGACAGGCGCGAGCCGTCGTAGAGGCACGACAGGGCGCGCGACGCGTTGAGGCCCACGAGCCAGTCCGCCTTGGCCCTGCCCTCGGCGGCGTCGGCGAGGCCGTCGTAGTCGGAGAGGGGCTTGGCGCAGGCGAGATCCGCCCGCACCTGCTCGGGCACGAGCGAGGTGGACCAGAAGCGGCGGACGGGCTTCTTGCAGCCGGAATGGATCCAGACGCGCCGGAAGATGCCCTCGCCCTCGCGGTCGGCGTCGCAGGCGTTCACGACGAGCTCCACGTCGGCGCGGTCGAGCAGCCCTTTCAGGACCTTGTACTGCTCGGGCGCGGTGACGCTCCACCTCCACCGCTCCGGGATCATGGGCAGCTGCGACATCGACCAGTGGCCGGACCACTGCGGGTAGTTCTGGGGGAAGTCGAGGTCGATGATGTGGCCGCGGCACCAGCTGATGAGGTAGCCGCCGCCCTCGATATAGCCGTCGCGGCGCTCGCGGGCGCCGACGGCGTCGGCGATGCCGCGCGCGACGGACGGCTTCTCGGCGATGATGAGTGTAGGCATGCCGCCCCCCCCTACTCGGAGAAGGAGACCGAGCCGGCGGCCATGTCGGCCACGCCTCGGTAGGCCTTCTGGCTCGAGGGCATCCAGACGGTGAACGTGATCGTCCCGTCGTCGTTGTGCGTCACGTGGTCGCGGGAGAACAGCGCGGAATCGGCATCGGCGCCGCCCTCCTTCTCCGCGGCGAACGCGCGCCATGCGTCCATGAGCGCGCCGGCGCAGGAGTCGCCGATATACTTGGCGGCCTGCTCGGTGTCGGTGATGGCGAAGCTCTTCTTGGGCTCGGCGGCGCTCTGCTCGGTGGCGTCGGCGTCGGCCGCCGCGTCGGCGCGCGAGTCGATCTGGTCCTGCGCGAGGTCGTCGTTCACGCCGTTCACGCGCTCGAGCAGGGGGAAGACGGTCCAGGTGCCGTCGGCGTAATGCGCAGAGTAGCAGTCGCCGGTGCCCTTCACGCGCATGAACACGACGGTGCCGTTATCGGTGGCCTGGGGCTTCTTCTTGATCGAGACCGTGATCTCATCGAGCCCGTAGCCGTTGGCGCGCATGGTCGAGGCCACGGCGTCGCAGAAGCTCTCGCGCTTGGTCGCGGTCATGCCCGAGAGCTTGTCGAAGCCCTCGAACCGAACGCCGGAGGTCTCGGACGGGTCCGGCGACGCCTCGACTTTCTTCTCGTCGCCCGCCTCCTTCCCGTCCTGCTCGTCGCCCCCGGCGGCGCTGCCGCCATCGACCGCCTCGGCGACGTCCTGCTCGCGGCCCTTGTCGCCCGCGCCGCCCGCGCGGGAGCACGAGGCCGCATCGAGGCCGAGGCCCAGCGCGATCACGCACGCCAGCGCGATCAGGCCGTAGGCCAGCTTCCTCTTGGGGTCGTTCTCGTTGGCCGGGTTGAACCTGTCGGTCATGTTCATGTTCGTTTTCCCTTTCAATTCATTCGATGGGCTAGAGGATGCTGCCGCTGTTGACGGACGAGCAGACGCGCTTGCCGCCCCATTCGGCCTTCCAGCTCGAGCTGCCGGGGTTGCCGCTCCTGTAGAAGCGCGACCTCTCAACCTCGAACTCGATGACGTTCTGGCCGTTCGAGTGCCCCCACTTGTTGCATCCCTGGTCGTTGGGGTTCTTCGCGTCGGCGATGACGCACTTGATCACGGTGCCGTCCGACAGCGTGAAGTCGACCTTGTCGCCGACGCGCCCGTACGTCGTCGTGCAGGCGATCAGGTAGCGGCCGTTGTAGGTCGCGATATCGTCGTCGTACTTCGCCCCGGCGAGCGACCACTTGGAGTGGACCGCCGCCTGCGACGTCCCTGCCGCCCACGCGGTGTCACGGCCGTCGATGTAGCAGCCGCGCGGGGTGTAGAAGGTGACGGAGTACCCGCCGTTGCCGTACTGCTCGGGGATGGTGACGCCCGCCCCTCCGGTCGGACGCAGGATCGTGTCCCAGGCGTCGTTCCAGTAAGACCCCAGCGACACCTCGTCTCCCGACGAGTCGCCGTCGGCGCCGTCGAGATCTTCGTGCGCGCCGTAGTCCTTGCCGTCGCCGGCATAGATCTCCGTGTGCTGCTCGGTGTTGATGAGGATGTCGCCGCGTTGCAGGGAGTCCATCTTCCCGTCCCACTCGACCTTCTCGAAGCCCGCCTTGAGCAGAGGTTCTGCCATGGTGGAGGTGGTGAACGGGTACGTACCCAGCTGCTCGGTCGTGCAGTAGCCCGAATCGACGAGGCAGTAGTAGACGAACGACGAGCAGTCCATGTTGGGGTTGTGGCAGCGCGTGGACTGCGAGTACCCGATGGAGTCGTCGTCGACGTAGCGCTGCGCCTGGTCCAGGTAGCCCTCGGCGCTGCCGCCGGAAGACGACGATGCGGCGCCGCCGATGACCGCGCTGAGCAGCGACATCCCGACCAGGCAGACGATGGCGGTGCCGCCCGCCGCCGCACCCGCCGCAGCCAGGCCGCGCCAACCGAAGACGGTGTTCGTGACATTCGCCTTGGTGCGGCGCAGCTGCATGATCTTGCCGCGGATGCCGGAGGTGTTCGTACCGGCGAGCCGCCCTGCCTTGGCGCCAAGCCGCCCCGCCTTGTTCTCGAGCCGCTTCTGCCTGAGGTTGATCCAGCGCCCGAGCAGGGACTTGTCCGACATGCCGGCGCGTCGCATGGTGTCGGCGCGCTTCCTTCTGTGCTCCAGCTGGTTGAGCACCTTGTCCTGCTTGGCGAGGGCCTTCTTCGACTTCGCGTCCCATTTCGCCATGCGCCTGCGGGCCCGTCCCGCCGGCAGCCTGTCGACGACGGCCTTTCCCTCGCGGTAGAGGTTTCGCGGGTCCGCCTGGGTCATCGCCGCGTTGGCGACGGTGTCGGCGGCGCGCGCCCCCTCGTCGGCGATCTGGGCGTTGCCGTCGGAAAGGCCGATGGCCGCGCTCACCTCCAGCGCCGCGCGGGGGCTGTGCAGGGCGCCCTTCGCGACCCCTGTGGCCGCGCCCTTGGCCGCCCCCTCGGCGGCACCTTTGGCCGCTCCGAGCGCGTTTCCGACGGACTCGCTGACGCGGTCCTTGAACACGGACCTGGCGGCCTCCCCGCGCGTGAGCTCGGGTAGGGCCGATTCCCTGTAGGGCGCGACGGCCTTCTGCTTGTACGCGGGGCCGTCGTGCTGCACGGCGTACTCGAGCGAGGAGTGCCTGGCCTTCTCCATCTCGAGCGGGCTCGCCTTGTCGGTTACGGTGGGCTTCTCGTCTGCCATGGCTCACGCTACCCGCGGCGGGCGGCATCGACGCGTCCGCCCTCGTTGGAGTACTGGATCAGGTCGTCGAGCTTGGTGGTGACCATGCGGTAGATGGCCGAGTCGGTCGGGATGCGGTTCTCGAACGGGATGATCTTGCCGCCCGCGACCAGCAGGCCCTCGCCGGGGCCGGCGTTGCGCATCATCGCGACCTGGCGCTCGGAGAGCTTGATGACCTCGCCCAGCGCCGCGGCGTCCGAGGCGGACTGGCCGAGAAGCACCAGGAAGTCGGAGTTCGCCAGCATCAGGCGGCTCTTCTCGTTGTTGATGATGCGCTCGATGTTCTGCGTGATGCCGGTCGGGATCGCGCCGTACTTGCGCGAGCGGGTCCAGAGCTGGTCGAAGTACGAGATCGCGTAGTCGTTCTCGAAGAGCAGCTGCATCTCGTCGATGAACACCCACGTGCGGACGTGGCGCTCGCGGTTGCGCACGATGCGGTTCCACGTCTGGTCGAGCAGGATCAGCAGCGCCAGGCCCTTCATGTTGTCGGCGCAGTCGCGGATGTCGTAGACGACGAAGCGCTTGTGCGTGTTCACGTTGGTCGGGTGGTTGAACAGCGAGGCCTGGCCGGTGACGTAGCGCTCGATGGTGACGGCGAGCATGCGGCCCTCGGGCTCGGGCTGCTGGTTGAGCATGTTGTAGAAGTCGATCAGCGTGGGGATGTCGCGCTGGTCATGGGTGGCGAAGTAACGGTCGTAGATGCGCGAGACGCAGCGGTCCACGAGCGTCTTCTGCATCGGCGAGAGGTTCTTGGCCATCATCTCGACCATCGACATGATGGCGTCGACCTTCATCGCGAGCGGCTGTTCGCCCTCCACGAGCTCGAGGTCGAACGGGTTGATGTAGGTGTGCGAGTCGCCGGAGATCTGGACGACCTCGCCGTCCATCTCGCGCGCGACGTTGATGTACTCGCGCTCGGGGTCGAGGACGATGACCTCGGCGGTGGGGTCGGTGAGCAGCGTCCACAGGATCGTGTTCTTGGCCGTCACCGACTTACCGCGGCCGGGCTTGCCCAGGATGAAGCCGTTGGGGGCGACGGCGTCGCGGCGGTTGTAGAAGATGAAGTTCTTGGACGTCTGGTTCTGCCCCATCCACATGCCGCCGCGCTCCATGAGCTCGACCGACGTGAACGGCACGAGCGCCGCGAGCGGGGCGGTCGTGAGGTTTCGCACGTAGGGGATGTCGCAGCGGCCCGTGGGCAGCATCGCGGCAAAGCCCTGTCGCTGGAGTTTCACGAGCGGCACGGCGCGGCAGGTGAAGCGGCGGAACACGTCCTGGATGGCCCCGGAGTTCTCGTCGCAGTCCTCGAGCGAGTCCGCCCAGGTCATCGTGGTGCAGGTGAGCGACCACATCTTCTGGTCGCGGCTCACGAGGTCGTCGCGCAGGTCGCGGGCGTTCTCCATGGCGTCCTGGAGGTTGGTGGGCAGCATCTCGTCGGTGATGTACATGGTCTGGGAGTGCTTGAGCACGTAGTCGGACTTCTGCACCTTCAGGTCGGTGTTCATCGACTCTATGGTCTCGATGGCGCGCGACTGCTCCCAGCTCGTCATGTCGAGCGTGATCACCTGGTTGATGGGCAGCTCCGCCAGGCTCGAGACCATGTCGGAGCGGACCGACCCCGCCCACTTCTGGAGGTAGAGCGCCTGGCCGACGAATCCGTTCCACGAGATATGGGTGTCGTCGATCTTGGTGAGGTCGGCGGGCGCGACGAGGTCCTTGGTCGTGTAGCCGAGCTGGATGGCGCTCGTGCCGTGCTCGTCGGTGACCTTCAGGTCGTCGAAAGAGACGAAGCCGCGCGGGTCGTGCGGGTTGGTGATCGAGTCGATGATGCGCAGCAGCTCGTTTCCGCGGACCTCCTCCGAGGAGATCCCCATGTTCTTGAGCGAGCGCATGACCTGCTCGGTCGCGCGGGCGAGCTGCGGGGACGCCTGCTCGCGGGTCGGCGCCTCGACGGTCACGATGAACAGTCGGCGCCTCTCGACGTTCTGCTGGGTCTCGGCGACCTTGCTCTCGATGATCTGGTTGATGTCGCGGCGGAAGCGGTTGCCGGCGTAGTCGCCCTCGACGGGCGGCAGGAAGGCGTCCTCGCGGAAGGCGTCGCGGTCGATGACGCGGCACAGGATCTTGACCTGGAGGTGCACGGTGTTGTCGAACGTGTTGAGCAGTTCCGACCAGTTCTCGTAGATCTCGCGCTGCTCGGACTCGCGCGCCGCCTGGAAGCTGGCGTCCTGGAACTCCACGACGCGGCTGTAGACGCCCTGCTGGAGCTTGATGGTGCCGTCCTCGCACAGAAGCTCGTAGCCGAGCGCGTCCTGCGTGCACTTGTCGGCGCGCAGCACGAGCGTGCCGGGGTAGTCCTCAGTCGGCAGCAGGCGCTTCATGCCCTTCTTCTTTCCGGCCTTCTCCGCGGCGCGCTCGCGGCGCTTGCGGGCCTTCGCGGCCTTCGCGTTGAGCTTCTGCTGGCGGCGTGCGTCGCGGCCCTCGGCGCGGACGTCGTCGCGGCTCTCCTCGCGCCGTCCATGGCGCCCGTGCCCGTCCGTATCCTCTGCGCGGGGCGCGGCGGGGCAGTCATCGTATGGGTCGCGCTCCGGCTGGGGTGCGGGCTCGCGGTACGCCGGCATGCTCGGGGATGCCGGGGACTGGCGGTAATAGTCCTCGTACGGGTCGCGGGCTGCGGCGACCGGGGCATGTTCCCCGTAGGTGCCGCGTCCGTCGGATACGGCGTAGTCCCCATACGGGTCGCGGGCGGCAGGTTCCTGCCCGCCGCGGCTCGGGGTGGAGCGGTGGTAGTCATCGTAGGGGTCGCGGGCCGGCTGGGGTGCGGGCTCGCGGTATGCCGGCGCGCTAGAAGGCGCCGGGGCCTGGCGGTAGTAGTCATCGTAGGGGTCGCGCTGGGCGGCGGCAGGCGTCGCGGCGCCCTCCCCGCGTCCGTATGCGGCCTGCGCGCCGTAGTCGTGCGCGGCGGGCTGCGGGGCCTCTGGCGCAGTCGCGGGCACAGGGACGTCCTCGGCGCGGTAAGCCGGTGCGGGCGCGGCGGCCGGGTGCTGGATGGCGGGCATGGTCGCGGTGGCGTCGGCGGACGGCGAGGCGGCCGCCAGGGGCGTGCCGCAGTATGGGCACACCGCGGTGCCGTCCACGAGCTCGCAGTTGCAGTTGGGGCAGATCATGTTAATTTCTCCGTTATCTCTATGCCTCGGCCTCGGCGTCGGACTCCATCGCCGCCGCCTTCTCCGCTCTGGTCTCCTTCTTGGGCTTCTTGCCGCCTTTCGCCTTGGCGGCGGCGCGGTCGCCGTGGGGCGAGAGCGTCGGGGCGGCGAACAGGGCGACCGTCGGCCAGTCGCGGTCGGCCTTCCAGATGGCGAACCACTGCTCGAACTTGAGGTCGTGGATGCGCCCGAGGCCGACGAGCCCGATTGCGGCGCAGACGGTCATGATCAGCATCAGCCACATCGTGTTGATCTCGGTGAAAGACGAGATCCCGAGGCCCATGCCGGCGGCGGTGATCGCGATGGCCGCGCCGGTTGCGACCTGGCGGTACGTGAAGCCGAACAGCGGCCTTGCCTCGTAGTCCTGGATGTCCTTGCGCAGGATGATCTCTACCATCAGCCCATCGCCCCCATGATCGTGTCCGCTATATGCTTGGATTGCCCGCACAGCGCCGAGAAGCCGAAGCATCCGGCCATGGACGCGAGCAGCGAGATGATGGTCCAGACCGCGTCGTCGATGCCGGGGTTCGGCTTGGTCGCCAAAAGCGACCCGGCCGCCGAGAAGCAGATCCCGGCGAAGGCGATGATCGTGATGAGGATCGCCGCCTGGAGGCACACGCCGGCGAACTTCTTGAAGTACCCGATGCCCGACGGCCTTGTCTCGCGCGTCGTGAGCATCACGAGCGGGAAGCCGGCGAAGGCCGTCATCAGGTAGATCTCGAACATGCGGGTGATGGTGAGCGTGAGGACCTTGATCAGGCACAGGCCGGTCGAGACGAGGATGACCAGCGACACGAGCGCGTAGCCGACCGACCATGCGAACTGGCTGTACCTGATCTCCATCATGGAGAGCATGAAGGAGTTGAAGCCGACGCCGCTGATCTGTCCGGCCGCCAGAGTGTCGGAGACCTTGTTGGCGATCCACAGGAAGACCTCGTACACGCCTCCGCACAGCTGCACGGTATGGCTGATGAGGACCATGACCAGCGAGAACTTGACGATGATCCAGACGTAGTTGCCGGCCATCGAGAAGTGGTCGCCGCGGTTGGTCGAGACCTCCTTGGAGAACTCGAGCAGGGCCCACACGCACGCGAGGCCCAGAAAGCCCACGCATATCGGCTGGATCACCTTGACCGAGACGTCCGCGGCCGCCGAGTACATCTTGGCGAAATCGGAACCCTCGCCGGTGAAGTCGAGCTTGAGCAGTCCCGACGACGAGATGCACTGAAGCATCGCCTCGCCGCAGTCGACGCAGAAGCTCGCGATGCCCTCGGCGGAGCTGTAGACGAAATAGGAGACCCAGGGACCTGCGTTTAAGGCATCGAAGCCCGGGTACTCCCCGCAGGCGCCCATCATGAGGTCGTCGTCGGTCCACATGGTGTTCGTGGTGATGCTGGGGTCTTCCTTGCGGTCCTTGATCGCCTGGTGGTAGTCGTCCTTGTATTTCGCCTCGAAGTTCTCCTTCGAGGTCTCCACGGCCAGCGCCGGAGTGGGCGAGGCCAGCGCGGCCAGGGCCGGCGCGACGAGCGCGAGCGCCAGCACGGCCGCGAGCGCG
>NZ_QUCY01000042.1:0-10285 GCF_003474385.1 Eggerthella sp. AM16-19 | reverse complement strand
GCAGCCATGAGGTCAGGGGTTCGATCCCCCTAGGCTCCACCAAATTTAACAGCCGCCTTTAGGGCGGCTTTTTTATTGCCACGGAAAGGGGAACCCATGGCTCAGAACGCATCCGGCGAATCGCAAGCCCGCGATTCGTTCACCTCTCGCACCGCCTTCATCATCGCCTGCATCGGATCGGCCGTAGGCCTATCGGGCATCTGGCTGTTCCCGTACCGCGTTTCACAGCTTGGCGGAGCGGCCTTCCTTATCCCCTACCTGTTCTTCGTCGTGCTGCTCGGCCTTACCGGCGTGGTGGGCGAGATGTCGTTCGGCCGCGCCATGGGATGCGGCCCGATGGGAGCGTTCGGCAAAGCCCTCGAACTCCGAAGCGTGCCCCAGGCAACGCGTATCGGCAAAGTCATCGGCATCGTGCCCGTGCTTGCGGCGCTCGGCATCGCCATCGGCTACACCGTCGTTTTGGGATGGTTCCTCAAGTACCTGTTCGACGCCGCAACCGGAACCCTGCTCGCCCAACCGGACATGGGCGCGTACTTCGGTCAGATCACCGGCGATTTCGGAAGCATCGGCTGGCATGCAGCGGCCCTCATCATCACGTTGGCTGTCATGGTCTTGGGCATCTCACGCGGCATCGAGCGCCTGAACAAGATCATGATGCCGCTGTTCTTCGTCCTGTTCTGCGTGCTGCTCGTCCGCGTCGCCATGTTGCCCGGCGCGATCGATGGCTACGCCTACCTGTTCATGCCGCGCTGGGAGGCGCTCGCCAACCCGCAAACCTGGGTGCTTGCGCTTGGACAGGCGTTCTTCGGCCTGTCGCTGGCCGGAGGCGGCACGCTGGTATACGGCAGCTACCTGAAGAAGGACGTGAACGTGGTCTCGTCGGCGCGCAACGTCGTGGTATTCAGCACGTTGGCCGCGGTTTTGTCGGCCATGGTGGTTGTACCGGCCGTGTTCGCGTTCGGAGCCGACACCCAGGCAGGCCCCCCTCTTCTGTTCATCGTGCTTCCGCAGGTGTTCGAGGAGATGCCCTTCGGCGGGCTGTTCTGCTTCGTATTCTTCCTGGCCGTAGCCTGCGCCGCCATCACCAGCTTGGTGAACCTCTACGAACCGCCGATCGAGGCGCTGCAGCAGCAGGCGCGCCTTCCCCGCTGGGCCGCTGTGACCATCGTGGCCGCCGTCTCCATGGGCGTCGGCGCCTTCATCGAGAACGGCGACGCGGTCAGCGCCTGGATGGATGCCGTTAGCATTTACGCAATCCCGCTGGGAGCCCTTATAGCGGCCGTGATGTTCTTCTGGGTGTGCCCCAAGGGTTTCGCCTCAAAACAGGCTCAGATGGGACGAGAGAAGCCCGTAGGCGCATGGTTCGAGTTCATGGGACGCTATCTGTTCGTCCCGCTCACGGCTATCGTCATCATCTTGGGCATCGTGCTCGGCGGCATCGGATAACGCCCCAGGCGCTGAAGCATCGCCCGGAACGCCGCTTCTACGGCAACCCTAACAGCTTCCCGAAAGCCGCAAAGGCCTGCATGCTCCAGCAGCATGCAGGCCTTCTTATATCATGCGGGGAAAATAAGCCGGATCCGGAAGCCCTTACCTGCCAAGTCGAGATCTGCTGAAGCGGCAAGACCGAACGCAGCAACATCGCCAGGCCGGCATCGGGCCGGCTCGCACAGTCCAACGCTGCAGCGGGCCGAACCGACACCGACAAACCGCGGCGTCTAAGGCGATCGGCGCGTCGGCATCCAGCCCTACCCGGCCAAAACCCGCAGCCATCACCCCGCGGCGCCGTTTGCCGAACTAGTCCTGTTCGGCGAAGAAGCGCTCGGCGATGCGAGCCGATTCCGCGGCGTCCTTGGCATAATAGTCCGCTCCGATCTGCTCGGCGTACTCGGGCGTCAAAACCGCTCCACCCACCATCACCTTGCAGCCCGGCAGCTTCTCGTGCAGAAGCTCCACCGTCTGCTCCATGGCACGGACCGTGGTCGTCATAAGCGCCGAAAGCCCCACCAAGCGGATACCCTGCTCGCTTGCCACGCGCAGCACCTCTTCCGGCTCGACGTCGCGGCCAAGGTCGACCACGCGGAAGCCGTAGTTCTCCAGCAGCATCTTGACGATGTTCTTGCCGATGTCGTGGATATCGCCTTTCACCGTGGCCACTGCGATGGCGTTCGATCCCATGCCGTCATCGGCGGAATCGCCCATATGCGCCTTGACCACGTCGAATCCCACCTTCACCGCCTCGGCCGAAGCCATCAACTGGGGAAGGAAGAATTCGCCCTTGTCGAACTTCTGCCCCACCACATCAAGCGCGGGAACGAACACGCCATTGACCAGGTCGAGCGGGTTATGCTCCTCGAGCAACGCCTCGGTAGCAGGCCCCATCGGGCCCTTTCGACCCGTCAGGATGAGATGCACCATGTCGCGAACGGCATCGGCGGCATCCGAAAGCGACTCCGACACCGCAACCGGGCATTCTGCAGCCGCGTCGGCAGCCCCCGAAGGCTGAGCGGCCTCCGCGGCCCCCACGGCAGCACCCGCGCCCGCCGTGCCTGCCGTATACGGGTCCGCGGCATCTGCATACTCCCCGATGAACCCGACGGCGCCGGCATCCTGGCAGTTCAGCACCCTGAACGTGTTCACCGTGTCGGTGTATCGCTTCGCCTTCGGGTTCAGAATAGGCATATCCAGCCCGCACCCGAACGCGGCGGCCAAAAACGTCGAGTTCACCATGTTGCGCTGAGGCAGGCCGAAGCTGATGTTGGACACGCCGAGCGCCGTGCGCACGCCCAGGCGCTCCTTCACCATGGTAACGGCGCGCAATATCTCAAGCGCCTCCGATTGGTTGGTGGCGCACGCCATGGTCAGGCAGTCGATGACCACATCGGTTCGCGGGATGCCGTAACGCTCGGCGGCTTCCACGATTCGCTCGGCAACGGCGAAGCGCCCCTCGGCCGTAGGCGGGATGCCCTCTTCGTCAAGGGCAAGGCCGATCACGGCGCATCCGTAGCGTTTCACGATGGGAAGCACGGCCTCCAGGCTTTCCCGCTTGCCGTTGACGCTGTTGATGAGCGGCTTGCCCGCGTAACCGCGCACCGCCGCCTCCACCGCCACCGGATCGGACGAGTCCACCACTAGCGGCAACGTGACCGTGGAAGATAGCTTGTCCACTGCAGCTGCCAGCACGGCAGGCTCGTCAAGCTCGGGAAGGCCCACGTTGACATCGAGCACATCGGCGCCCAGCTCCTGCTGCGAAACGGCCTCGCCCACCAGGTAATCCAGGTCGCCCGCCCGCAGCGCGGCCTTAAGCTTAGGCTTGCCCGTAGGGTTGATGCGCTCGCCGATCACGGCGATGCGGGGCACGCCCACCGGAAGCGCCACGGCCTCCTGCGCGCTGCACAGCACGCAAGCGGGCTCGTAGGCGCGCGGCGTGGGCACGCGACGGGCATCAGCCATGCGACGAAGTTCGCGCGTGTATTCCGGCGACGTGCCGCAACACCCGCCGATGATCGAGGCGCCCGCATCGATCATACCTTCCATAGCCGCGGCGAAATCCTCAGGCGACACGTCGAACACGGTGACCCCGTCCTCAACGCGCGGCAGGCCTGCGTTGGGCTGCACCATCAACGGGCGTCGCGAGCGACGCGCCATATCCTGCGCGGCGCCCAACAGCTCCGCCGGACCAAGCGAGCAGTTCAAACCCACGGCATGCGCGCCCATGCTCGAAAGCACCTCCGCGGCCACCTCCGGCGACGTGCCCAAAAACGTGCGCCCATCCTCGCCGAAGGTCATGGTGGCGAACACCGGCAGATTGCAGTTCTCCTGAGCAGCCAGCAGCGCCGCCTTCGCCTCGCGCAAGTCGGCCATGGTCTCGATCAGCACCACATCGCAGCCGGCGGCGGCAACGGCGCGCACCTGCTCGGCGAACAAGTCGTAAGCCTCTTCGAAGCTCATGGTTCCCATGGGTTCCAGCAGCGCGCCCGTCGGGCCGACATCGCCGGCGATGTAAGGCGCGCCGGCGGCACGGGCGCATCCGGCAGCCGCACGATACACCTCCTCTACGCTTGCGGCACCTTCCAGCTTCAGTCGGTTGGCACCGAACGTGTTCGTGGTGATGACCTCGGCACCCGCATCGACATAGGCCTTATGGATGGCCGCGATGTCGTCGGGATGCGAGAAGTTGAGCATTTCGGGGATCTGCCCCGCATCGGCAAGGCCCCGCTCCTGCAGCTGCGTGCCCATGGCCCCGTCCACCACCAGAAAGTCCTGCCCGAGCAGCGCTCGTTTCAAATGCTCGTCTTTGATGGCAAATCCCGACAAATCGGGCTGGGGCAGCTGTGCCGCCTTCGCCCAACCGCCGGTCAGCTCCTTGTGCGCGCACACGCTATCTCCCATGGCAGGTAATCCCTCTTTTCCTTAACTCGCAACCATCTCTCAAACGGCAAACCGCGCAGGCATCGCGCGCTTCGCCGCCATTATCGGGCTCATCGAACAAGCCTAGTACGGCGGTAACGCTTTTCACCGGAACGAGCATGTTCGTCGACGTAACCGAAATACCTAAGCGCCGACTCGCATCAAGGGTCCTCAAAAACGCCGGCTGCGCATTCAGCGGCAAGTCGCCATAGCCGGGGCTAAAACGCCAGTTCGTGCTCAGACCCATATCATGAGCGAAGCGGACGATGACATCTTCGGTTATGTTCGCTGCCGCCTCGACCAGCGCCGAGCAGCAAGCTCCGAACATCACGCCGTCCGCCACGCTGATGGCCTCATGCTTTCGCATCTCCCGCTCGCTGACGGCGCCGAGCGTGCACGCCATCAGCGCAACCTTGCAAGCCCCGTGCAAATGCTCGGCGATGCTGTTGCCCTCGAGGACAAGATCGCAGCCCTCCAAAGCCACCTGGGGCACGAGCCCCTTCCCGCATTCGGCTTTCGCGCTCGATACCGCGCTGCGGCTCTCGACCGCGCCGATTGCCGCATCAAGGGCGTCAAGCGAACCCGTCGTCGCAGGCTCCGGCGCCTCCCAACACGTTCGCTTCTCATCGATATCGAAGACGCTCCAGGCGAACGAAGGCTTGATAACCCTCTCGCACTCATCGGCCAGCCTATTGAAACGGGTCAGCAGCGCCTCATCGACCTGCTGACCCGTGTATCCCAGATATCTCAGCGCCTCGGTGCGATCGAGCCGCGCATCAGGCGCGCCCCCTGCGCCAAGACGTCCATAACGCACCATCACGAAACCAGCGCCACCTTCAACGCACACGAGGCTGCACGGGCGATCTCGGGGTTGTTCATGGTGTACACGTGCAGCCCCTCGACGCCATGCGCCTGCAAGTCGGTCAGCTGGCGGCACGCGTATTCGATGCCTGCCTGACGCAAGCTTGCCGGGTCGTCCTCATATCGCGCGAGCAGCTTGATGATGGGGCTGGGAAGCGAAGCCCCGCACATGAACACCATGCGTTGGATCTGCGCCTTGCTCATGAACGGCATGATGCCCGCGGTTATCGGCACGGTGATGCCGGCGGCCTCGGCCCCTTCGCGGAAGCGATAGAAGCAGTCGTTGTCGAAAAACAGCTGCGTGACCAGGAAGCTTGCGCCCGCATCCTGCTTCTGCCTCAGATGCTCCACGTTCAAGCGAAGCGAGTCGCAATCGATATGACCCTCGGGATACGCTGCGGCACCCACGCAAAAGCCGGCATCCGCCAACACCGGGATAAGGTCCTTGGCATACCGGAAATCACCGGGCTCATAGCCTTCCGTCAGATCACCGCGCAAAGCAAGCACATTGCGGATGCCGCGGTCCCTCATATCGGCGATTGCCGCCGAAATCGACTGCTGCGACGCGCCGGCGCAAGTCAGATGGGCCACAGCGGGGATGCCATGGTCATCTTGGATCATGGCGGCGATTTCAGCGGTGGCCTGCTTATTGCCGCTTCCGCCCGCGGAATACGTAACGCTGATGAACGCGGGATCGAGCTTTGCAAGCTCCTGCGCGATCGTGTGCGCCGACTCCATGCTCAGCTCGCCCTTCGGCGGGAAGATCTCAAACGAAACCGGCTGCGCGCCCGTCTGACGGGCTTGCGCGAAGATGTTCTCTACAGTATCCATAATGCTGCCTTTGATTTTTTCCATCATCAGTATCTATAGCGTTGCTAATTATAACGACACAGGCCTTTCCGTCATCGATAATTCCTTGCACGGGGGTATGCTTTTTTGAGAATGTGACCTATCTGCCAATACGATTGCCGGGAGGATCGAGTACCGACACACAACAAGCATCGAGTTTATGGCAGGCATTCGTTAACGCAATCTTGCCCATCAACATGTCGCCCTCACCGGTTTCGCTAACTACGCCGTCGACGGGAAGGGAGGGTTGAACGAACTTACATCGAGATACGTCATACCGGCTAGCATCCGCCAGCGTGATTTCGGGGCGAGCTCGAACCTTCACGCGCCATGATGCCGCCCTCGCGGTATCGCTGCCGCCGACTCCATCGGCGGAAAGGCCAGGCTTACTCCCGAAGCAGGTCTTCGCCGTTCCCTCTACGCTGGCACACTCGATCGTCGGGAGGATCGAACACGTTCACGCTGCTGCCGGTTTCGCTTTGACGAAACGCGCTAAAACAAACGAGCGTTTGCCAGAGTTCAACCCTCCTCGCAAGCTGACGAGCCTCTTTCGCTCGCTGCTTAGCCTCGGCTTCATTCTCGAAGGCCGACAATCCACCCGCTTCCTCGTACACACCCGCCCCCTCGCACACTCCTGCTTCCTGAAGTTCACGAGATTCCGCAAAACCGCCCCTCGGCACCCTTCGACGGCGCATCCTTCTTGCAACCTTCTCGCATAGCTGCACATAAGCGTCGAATTCGTGAACCTGCTCAGGACGCACCAATATCGCTCGACGTTGCAACCCTCCATGCTCATTTCGCGATGCTGCAACCTCTCGATCCGTCTTCCTTGCGTTTCGAACATTCTTCGCACCCGCCGCTGCGGCTGCACATGCCATTTTTGCCCTTCGATCAACCTTCGCACCCGCCGCTTCGCTTCTCCGACCGAACGCGTCACCGCCATGCTGCGCGCAAAACGCTGCCGCAGGAAGCTCCTCAGGGTCCTCCGGGCCATCAATGCCACAAGCAAGGCCGTTTGCCCTTCCCCCGCCAAGCCCATCAGGCAGTGAGATGTTCAAAGCCGCCACATCGCGCCTTCGGCTCGTTGAACGCACGGTCAGCACACGACCAAATCCACCCGAGCCCTCCGCCAGTGACAAACAGCCTCTTCCTGCAACGTTCTCGCCTAGAACCACTTCCCCCGCAGCGAACCCGCCAAAACGTCGCGGCATGCTCAAGGCCATCGCCATCGCAGATTCCGTCGGCGAAATCGATCCATCTCGCACATAGGCAAGGGCACGACGCGCCTTCGCCGTCCCATAGGTTCCATCGACCTTCGCCAGGTACTGCCCGATTCTCGCAACAGACGTCAGCGGCTCGTCATCGCCCTCTCGTAACGCGATCCCGTTTTCGGCATCGGCATCGATTCGATACGATGAGCAGAGCGCATAACCCATATACACCGTTTCCAGCAAGGTATGTTTGACCGCAATTTGCAAAAACGTCAGCTCGGGGGACGAGCAGCAAACCGCGCCGAACCCCTCAACCGGCACCTTCACGAACGATCCTGCCGGATACGCGCTTCCCGAATAATGGGACCGCAAGCAATCACCGTCACGTCTGCCCGCCGAAGTCCGCACAAGCACCTCGAGCTTGCCATCCTCGATACCCAAAAGCGAACGCAGTGTCCTGCTCTCGGAAACAAACGGCGACGTGCAAGGCAGCACCCGAGCCGTGGTCCTGTTCCCCGTGATGCGAGGATTGCGATTTCGCACAAGCCAGCGAAACGCCGCATCGTGGGACAAGCAGATATTCATGGTTGCCATATCCGGTTCCTTTCAAGCGCAAATCACTTCGCAAACCAGCATGACGCCACCATCTTACACAGCCCTTGCCCGTATCCTGCATATCGCGCCGACAAACCTTGCAGGCAGATCGCCGCTGCATTCCTCTAGCAACCCGAACAGCATCCCCCGTCAAACCGATAGACGTCCTCCACATGATGATTCCAGCAAATCAATGGCGGTAACCGCCTTATACCGGCTATACTGGTGCCATAGCTTTAATCACACTACACAAACACAGCATCGGGAGAACAAGCTATGGCAGTAGAGCACAGTCAAGACAAGCGTCAATTAGCCGCATGGGTGGATCGGAAGCTGGCCGAAACGGTAGACGAGGTTGCCAGCAAGCGCGGCATCACGCGAACCGCGGCAATCACGGAGGCGCTACAGCGCTACGTAGAGGAAGAAACCAGCGTGGCGCTGCAACTTTCCGATTTTGCCGAGAAGCTTGAAGCCCTGCTTGAACGCAGCGAGACGATGCAGAGCGAGCTTGAGGAAATCAAGCAGATGAAACCAGCCCGCTCCACGCGCAAAGCGAAAGCCGCGCAGCCGGCCCCTGCCGCGCAAACGCCATCGCTGTTCTAGAAGCGAATCAAACTTATGAGCATCTTCGTGACGGGCGATATCCATGCCTCATACGACATCGCAAAACTCTCGGAAAGCTGCTTCGACACCGCTGGATTGACCAAAGATGACTACGTGATCATCTGCGGCGACTTCGGCCTTGTGTGGAACAACTCCGCCAGCGAGCAATATTGGCTCCGCTGGCTTGATGCTAGACCTTTCACAACCCTATTCGTTGATGGCAATCATGAGGGCTTCAGCCTGCTGAACAGCTTTCTCGAAACCACATGGAATGGAGGAGCGGTACATCAAGTAGCAACCAGCGTCCTCCACCTCAAACGGGGCCAATTGTTCAACATCGACGGATGTCGAATCTTCACGATGGGCGGAGCAACCTCAAGCGAATACGACAGGACGCATCGAATTCAGGGTAAAACATGGTTCACCGAAGAAATCCCAAATGAGCAGGAACGAACAACAGCACTTGAGACACTTGATGCAGCAGACTGGGATTGCGACTTCGTCATCACCCATTGTGCGCCCTCATCTAGCGCGCAAGGCATATCCGAGCACACCGATCGCCTGAAAATCCACCCGATGGACGAATACACCGATTGGCTCCAAACAATTCAAGACCGTCTAACTTACCGCCATTGGTTCTGCGGCCATTATCACATCGACGCTCAAATCCAAGATAAGACAACCGTGCTATACAACCGAATAGCCGTGTTGGCAGACCCCAAAACCATCGCCGATACCGATGACGAAGAGATCTTGTCGCTACCCTATCAACTACTCCCCGAGCCAGCAGGAAACCAAAAATCACCGATACCAGACTATTGCTCCGAACTCGAAGACCAAGATTCCTTGGAAATCGATTTAGAGTAAATGCAAAACAGCCCCAAAAGCATGTATAACCCCGGCATTGCCGGGGTTATTTTCATACCATCTGCAGAAGAAACGAATACATGCATTCAATCGGAAAGCATTAACAAGGAAAAACTGTGCCAGAGTGCTTTCAATTGCCGCTATTTCAGCTTTACTAACCGGTGCGATGTGCAAAACTGAAAAGCCTCTAACCAGCTGTCACGAATTGACACAAACCCCAGAAACCCGGAGCCAAATGGAATCGCCCAAGGCGACTTAAGATGATGCGCACAGCGCAGTAAGCAAGCGCTTCAAGAATACGGATCTGCCCACAATATCGAAAAGCCACAATCGCAGCATCAATAATAGGGGGATCCAAGCTAGAGACCCATCCAAACGCGGAAAGAGCTCGCAAAGGATATGCGCGCCTCCGTTACGTTCCCCCCTGCGAGCCCTCAGGCGCACAATATGCGACCGTCTGCGCTGTGAGGGCATCGCCCATTGAACAGGTCCGCGAGCATAGAAAGCTTCAGGATGGACTACTAGCCAAGAAGGGAAAACTCCAACGAAAACGCCAGACAATGCAAGAAAAAGCAGAGAAGGCGCGCGCACCTCGAAACCAGTTAGGCGTTTCGAGCAAATTCAATCAAGAGACATCATCGCCAAGAGGAAACCCGCAACCGCGCTGATGAGGGATGCCGTCATCCAAGGGGTCGGCGCCCTAAACGCGGAAAGGACTTGCAAGAAGACAATCTCCTTCACAGGCCTTTCGGATGCCCCGAGACGCGGAGAGGCCCGCAGGGGGGGACCTCCCCCGCGGGCCTCTCGCGGCGCGCATAAGAAAAGCGCCCTCCGCGAGCGCGGCGCCCTGCCCTCCCGCAGCCTCGCGCTGCAGTACTCTCGGCGAAGGC
>NZ_QUCY01000041.1:6102-13086 GCF_003474385.1 Eggerthella sp. AM16-19 | reverse complement strand
CCGCGGGGTCGAAGGGCGCCGCCTCCGCGATCGCGGGCGCGGTCTCGGGCGCAGCGCCCGCCCTGCTCGGGGCGGTGGCCGGCATCGTGGCCTTCGTCGCCTGCGCGCTCGCCGTCGCGCAGCTGCTGAGCGCGCTGTTCGGCTTCTGGGACGACGCGGCCTCCAAGCAGGGCCTCGAGGGGCTGCCGCCCTACATCACCTACGAGATGGTCGAGGCGGCGCTCGAGTGCCAGGAGGAGTACGGGCACCCGGCGGGCTGCACCATCGCGCAGATCATCCAGGAGTCCGGCCAGGGCGACCGCATGAGCCAGCTCGCAGAGCGCGACCACAACCTCTTCGGCATGAAGTGGTGGTCGGGCTACGCGGGCTGCCCCGAGGTGGCCGGCAAGGCGAACTGGGCCACCAGCGAGGAGTACGTGCCCGGCGAGCACACCCAGATCACGGCGAGCTTCATCCGCTTCACCGGCGACGCCGAGTGCATCCGCTTCCGCAGCAGGGTCTTCCTGCAGGCGGAGCGCTACTCGGGCAACGCCCTCATCCGGGAGGCGATCGAGAGGCACGACTCGGACAGGATGGCCGAGGGGCTCAAGGACGCCGGCTGGGCGACCGACTCGTCCTACGTCGAGTCCCTGAAGTCGATCATGGCGCAATGGGGCCTCTACCGGCTCGACTCCATGACGGTCGAGGACCTGAAGGACTCGACCGCGAACGGGAACGCGATCGTCGAGGCGGCGTACAGCCAGCTCGGCGTGCCCTACGTGTGGGGAGGCTCGACCCCCGGCAAGGCGCTCGACTGCAGCGGGCTCACGCAGTACTGCTACGCGCAGGCGGGCATCCGCATAAGCCACTACACGGGTTCCCAGTACGAGGAGCTCAGGCGCATACCGCTCTCGGAGGCGAAGCCCGGCGACATCCTCTACCGCTCGGGCCACGTGGCCATCTACATCGGCGACGACAGGTACATACACGAGCCGCGAACGGGCGACGTGTGCCGCATAGCGAGCGGCATCGGCAGCTTCAGCTGCGCGCTCACCGCGAGATAGGAGAAACCAATGCAGGGAAAGTCAAGGGTCATGGCCGCCGTCGCGGCAGGCGCGCTCACCGTGGCGCTCGGCGCGGGCGCGGCGCGCTGCGCCATCGCCCCGCAGGAAGGCGCGCAGGATAGTCCCCAGGAGCAAGAGCAGCCCGCGGCTGCAGGCGCCGACGCGGCGACCGGGAAGGCCGCCTCGGGCGCCGAGGCGCTCTGGAACACCGCATGGACGGGCGCCGACGACCCGACGGCCACGCTGCGGATCGTCGAGGGCGCCATGGTGGAGAGCGCGGGCGGCACCGAGCGCGCCTGGTTCTTCTCGGCCGAGGAGCCCTCCGAGGCCGGCGGCGTGCTCAGCGTGCCCATCGAGGTCAAGGGAACCGGCGACAAGGCGGGAGGGCTCTCGCTCATCCAGGTCTCGGGCGACGGGGACGCCCGCACCCTGGCATGCGACCTCCTGACGCAGGCCTACGTGCCCCAGAAGGCGCAAGACGGAGCGTTCTCCGTGACCGGCACCGACGACCGCCTCTCCGAGGCGCTGGGCGCGGATGCCGCCGCCATCGAGGAGGCCGTCGCCGGGAAGGCGGCGGAGGTGTCCCCGCAGGCGGCGGGAGCCACCTGGGACAAGGAGGTGTGGCTCGACTACGCCGGGAACGTCGCGTCGACGACCTTCACGCTCGACGACCCCGCCTCGACGGTGGTCACCGTGGTCTCGCGCGGCGGCTCGCTGGAGGCGATGTAGCCGTGCGGGCGCTCAAGGCGCAGCGCCGCAGGGCGTTCGCCGTCTCCGCCGCGGCGGCGTTCGCCCTCTGCGCGCTCCTGCTCGTCCCCGCGCAGCCGGCATACGCCGACATAGCCGGGGACGTCAACGATTGGCTGTGCGGCCTTCTGCGCGACTGCTGCAACTGGATGTTCAAGGCTCAGACGGGCGTGCTCGGGTCGATCGGCGCGAACGGGATCCTCTCGGCCGACTTCGCGCACATGCTCACGAGCTCGAGCGACCTGACCATGCACGACGTCGCCCGGGGCGTATGGCAGGTTGCCATCCTGCCGATCGGGTGCGGGGTGCTCGGCCTGGTCTTCACCCTGAAGCTCATCGAGATCTCCCAGCGCATGGACGGCAGCCAGAGCCTTCCCGGCGTCAAGGAGGTCGTTTTCCTCCTCGTGTTCTTCGCCGTGTTCCTGTTCCTCATACAGAACAGCTTCGACCTGATGGCGTCGATCTACGAGGTCTGCGGGCTCGCCATCGACCGAGTCGAGGCGCTCTTCGGCGCCGGAGGCGCGCTCGACCTGCCCGAGGTGTCCGTCGTCACCACCGACGACGACGTCCCGTCGCTCATCGCCATGCTCGTCGTGAGCCTCATCAGCTGGGTCGTGGTGCTGGCGGCCTACGTCGTCGCCCTCGTGGTCTGCTGGGCCCGCGCGCTCCAGCTCTACATCATGGCCGCGTTCGCCCCGATCCCGCTGGCGTTCCTCGGCATGGACGCCACGCGCCAGATAGGCCTTGGCTACCTGAAGAGCTTCGGGGCGGTCTGCATCGCCGGCGTCATCATCCTCGTGCTGCTCATATCGTTCCCGCTCGTGCTCGGCGGGCTCACCGGGGCGAACCCCGGGACGGGCACCCCGGCCGACGCGGTCGCGAACGGGCTCACCTACGCGCTGCAGTACCTGGCCATGTGCGTGCTGCTCATCCTGGCCCTCGTGAAGAGCGGCTCCTGGGCGCGCGACATCGTGAGCGGCTTCTAGCGGAAAAGCGAGGAAGGGGGCGGTCGCCATGAGATAGGGGCACCGCGCCGGGGCACGCGTCCCGGCGGATGAAGACAAGGACCGATTGAAAACGAAAAGGAGGAAAGACATGGAAGAGAGGAAGAACGTGTACCTCTCGCTGCACAAGAGCTTCGTGCGCGAGGGCATCGAGTACACCGACCGCGCGACCGGCGAGACCAGGACCTTCAACTCGGCGACCCTTCCCAAGGGCACCGTCGTCGACGGCGTGGACGTGGGAGGCTACGAGTTCAGCCCCATGTTCGTGAACGAGAGTCGCTTCAAGGGGGCCGACTTCCGGGACATACCGCTGCTCGCGAACCGCGAGGTGTGGCTGAGGAAGACGGTGATGGGCCCGGACGGCCAGCCCGAGCTCGACGAGGACGGCCGCGCGGTCAAGGACACCGTGAAGGTCATGCCCGCGCAGCTCAAGGAGGCCGTTGACGCAGGGCGCTCGCGCTACCTCGCGGAGCGCGCCGAGCACGCCCGCCAGGCGAGCCGCGCCGCCGAGCACGAGGCGCCCCGCGCACAGCGAAGCGTCGAGAGATAGGGAGGCGGAAAGATGAACGCAGCGAAAGACTGCACCCTGCAGGAAAAGCTCCTCCGATGCGCCATGGCGCTCATCCTGGCGGCGGGGGCGCTGCTCGCCTCCGTGGCGGCCTCGCCCGCCTACGCCGCGCCGAGCACGGTAGACGTGTCCATCGGCGGCAAGATCCCCTACGGCGGCTTCGCCACCACGTGGATGAGCGCCGACGGGAACATCGCCTACTGCGCCGAGCCCTCGTCCCCGACGCCCGCGCCGGGCTCCTACTCGACGAGCCCCGTGCCGAGCGGCGACGTGACAGCGGCGATCTGGTACTCGTTCGGCTCTCCCGGCTTCGACGCGTCGATGTTCCCGGGCAGCTGGTACGACGGCGGCGGCTGGGACGACGCGAAGTACGCCGCGGCGAGCCATGTGCTCATCGCCTACGCCTACTCTGGGTCCGAGTCGGCTGCCACGCACGGCACGAGCGCCGAGTTCGCCTCCTGGGCGAAATCCGAGCTGATCGGCGGGACCTTCGCCAAGATGAAGGCGGGCGCCGGCAAGGTATCCGCCGGGTTCGAGGCATTCTGCGTCAGGACCGGCGGCGGCTCTCAGACGCTCGTGAGCTTCAGCTGGTCCACGGGCGGAGTCAAGGTCGCCAAAACGGACTCCGAGGCGGGCGCGGAGCCCCAGGGCGACGCCTCGCTCGACGGCGCGAGCTTCTCCGTCGTTAACGAGACCGGCCGCTACGTGCTGGTCGGCGGCAAGTACTACGCCGACGGCGAGGTATGCGCCACGATAAAGACCGCGCCCGAGGACGGGTCGCACGTCGCCGCGACCGGCGCCGACACCCTCCCCGCGGGCAATTACCGCATCGTCGAGTCCGGCGCGCCCGAGGGCTACGACGCCAGCGACGCCTCCGTCACGTTCACCGTGAAGGCCGACGAGATGCGCGACCTCACGGGCGACCCCGTGACCGACGAGGTCTTCCGCGGCGGCGTGCAGGTGACCAAGTCCGACAAGGAGCTGCAGGCGTCCGAGGCGCTCGCGGGCAGCGGCCACAAGGAGGCGCCTGGCGAGCACCCCGGCCTCGACGGGATCGAGTTCACCGTCACGAACCGCTCGGCGCACAAGGTCCTCGTTGACGGCGAATGGCGCGAGCCGGGCGAAGCCGTGGCCACGCTGACCACCGCATGGAACGACGAGGCCGGCGCCTACACCGCGCAGACCGCGGCCGACGCACTGCCGTACGGGACCTACGACGTGCGGGAGACGGCGACGAACGGGAGCTACCTGCTGACCGACGGCGAGCCCCGCACCTTCGAGGTCCGCACCGGCGGCGAGATCGTGAGCGCCTCCGCGGACGGCGCCGCGCTCGAGTTCCGCGACCAGGTGGTGCGCAACGACCTCGAGCTCTCCAAGAAGAGCGAGTCCGACAACGCCGGCCTCATGGTCCCGTTCGCCATCGAGAACGCGGCCACCGGCGAGACTCACGTGCTGGTCACGGACCGCAACGGCGACGCGTCGACCGCGAGCAGCTGGAACAGGCACTCGAGGGACACCAACGCCAACGACGCCCTGCTCGGCCATGAGGGTCCGATCGAGCCCGCCGAAATGGACCCGAAGGCCGGCATCTGGTTCTCGCTCGGCGAGGACGGCTCCTCGGCGCCGGTCGACGACTCGCTGGCGGCCCTGCCGTACGGCGCCTACACCATGACCGAGCTGCGCTGCGATGCCAACGAGGGCCTCGAGCTCATCACGAGGAGCTTCTGGGTCGATCGCGACTCGACGGTCGCGAAGGCCGTGTGGATGGGCCTCGACGACCAGGAGGGCCCGCGCATCTCCACCACGGCAAAGGACGGGGCGGACGGCGACAAGGACGTCTCGGCCGACGCCGAGGCCAAGGTCGTCGACACCGTCGCCTACGAGGGCCTGAAGGCCGGCGAGGAGTACGAGCTCTCGGCCACCCTCGTCGACAAGGCGACCGGCGAGCCCGTGGCCGACGCCTCGGGCGTGCCCGTGGAGGCCAAGGCCGAGTTCGCCCCCGCGCTCTCGACCGGCAGCCAGGACGTCGAGATCGCCTTCGACGCGAGCCTGCTCGGCGGCCGCGACCTGGTCGCGTTCGAGAGCCTACGCAAGGACGAGGCCGAGGTGGCGTCGCACGCGGACCTCTCCGACGAGGGCCAGACAGTCCACGTCGCCGTCGAGGTGGGCACGCAGGCGGCCGACGCCGCCGACGGCGACCAGGTCATCGAGGCCGGCAAGGCCAAGGTCATCGACACGGTGGCCTACAAGGGCCTCGTCCCCGGCGAGACCTACATCGCCGTGGGCACGCTCATGGACAAGGGCACCGGAGAGCCGTTCCTCGACAAGGACGGCAACGAGGTGACCGCGCGCACGCCCTTCGAGCCCGAGGCACCCTCCGGCACCGTCGAGGTGACCTTCGAGTTCGACACCGAGGGCCTGGCCGAGGGAGACGAGCTCGTCGTCTTCGAGAAGGTCCTGGACTCCGCCGGCAACGTCGTGGCGGCCCACGAGGACATCGACTCCGCCGAGCAGAGCGTCGTCGTGGACAACCCCGGCACGCCCGAGGTCCCCGAGGAGCCCTACGCCAAGACCGGGGCCGACGCCCCCGACGGCACCGGCTACGCCGTGGCCGCGGGCATCGCTCTGGCAGCTGCGGCGGGTGCGGGCGGGGCGCTCGCGTACCGCAAGCGCAAGACGGCCGGCGCAAGCAAGGACGCGGCAGACGAAGAGCCGGAAGAGTAGCGGCGCCGCATCGATACCGAACCGGAGGCCCTGGGCGCTCGCCCGGGGCCTCCCCTGCGAACGGGGGAGGACATGAACAAAGGGAAAGCCGCCACGGCGCTCGCCATTGCCGTGGCGTTGCTGGCGATGGGGGCGCTCGCCGTCCTGCCGCTGTCCGAGAGGAACCCTTACGAGGTGCACGAGGTGCCTACTGCGGAAGAGGACGCGACAATGGAGGCTCAAGAGACGGGAGGCGGCATCGACTGGGACGCCCTTCCCGCCTCCGTCGTCGCTTGGGTGCGCGTGCCGGGCACGACCGTCGACTACCCGATCGTCCAGGGCCGGCCCGAATCGCCCGACTTCTACCTCACGCACGACGCCGGCGGCGAAAGATCCGCGTGGGGCGCTCCCTACATAGATGCCGGGTGCGCGCAGGGTGCCGAGAGCCCGCTCGTCATCGTCTACGGGCACCACATGTCCGACGGCACCATGTTCGCGCCGCTCGCGCAGTACTCGTCGCGCGACTTCGCCGAGGGGCACCGCACCATCCGGATCTACACCCGCGAGAAGGCGATCGAGCTCAAGGTCTTCGCGGCCGACGTGGTCGACGCGAGCTCGGAGGGCAAGCGGACCGACTTCGCCGACGCGGCGGAGCTCGCCGCCTACCTCGGGGACAAATTGTCCCGGTGCGAGGTCGTCCTGGAAGAGCCGGCGGACATCGCGCAGGCCTGGGCCTTCGTGACGTGCAGCTACCAGACGAGCAACTCGCGCACCGTCGTCTACGCGAAGGAGGTGGAAGGATGGGATTCGCGCCCTTCGGAATAGGGCTCCTCATGGGGCTCCTCGCGCTCACGGCCTACGCCTGCTGCGCAGCCGGCGACGACGACCGGGACTAGCCGTGGGAAATCGAAATCGCACA
>NZ_QUCY01000041.1:0-6092 GCF_003474385.1 Eggerthella sp. AM16-19 | reverse complement strand
CGGGCAATTGCCCGCCTCTTCTCACATCACCCACTTGAACACGGCACGGAACAGCCAGACGAAAAAGCCCAGCGTGACCTTAAGCGCCGCCATGAGGAACCTACCAAGCCTCTTCATCGACGTCACCCCAATCTTCCTTGACCTTGCGGGCGCCCTCGTCGGCGCCCTCCTCCTTCTCTTGCGCGAGCAGCCTCGCCAGCTCGTCGGGCACGCCCGGGACCTCTGCCCTCCCCAGAGCGCGCTGCAGGTCCCTTATCTGCGATTTCAGCGGTTTTGAGGGAGGGCCCACGTGCTCGCGGTAGCAGGCGCCGATCGCGGCCGCGTCGCACAGGAAGCCCCGCACCCGGGCGAACGCCTCGTCGCCGTCGAGCAGGACGCGGCGGGCTCGCCCCAGCTCGGCCTCCGAGGCCAGCATGAAGCGCCAGCCACGGGACCTGCGCGCGGCCGGTATCCCGTCCGCGGGCGCGTCGGCGCGCCAGTCGTCGCGCACCTGGTGCCAGTTCGCCGTGAGCCAGAGCCCCTTCTCGGGCTCCTCCCGCATCTCGAGCTCGAACTCCGTGAGCATGTTCGCGCCGGAGAACGGCGACCCCTCCGTGAACGAGAGCGTGTCGAACAGCGTCGTCCTGCCGCCCTCGTACTCTATCCTCACCATCATCTCCGGCCCCTCTCCCTGCGCTGGTCCTGCTGGGCCCGCTGCCGCTCGGCGGCGAGGATGCGCTGTTGCTCGTCCGCTCGGTGGCACTGGCGCGAATTGCCGCTGGCATCGTCGCGCCCTTCACCGTCCCCGTAGCGGGTCTTGAGCGGCATGAGCCCGTTCTCGGCCATGTAGGCGCGGGCGGCCTCGAGGCGACGGTATCCCTCGCCGCCCGCCTGGCCGCGCCGCTCGAGCGTCGCCATCCTGAGCCCGAACTCCTCGATGGACTCGACGTCGAACTTCGCGCACGTCTCGAGCGCCGAGGAGAGCCTGCTCAGCTCCGAGAGGTCGTTGAGCTCGAGGGCTCGCTCGGCGGCCTCGCGGATCCGCGCGGCGCTCGCGTCCGTGGGGCGGTAGGCGCCTTCGCGCTCGAAGCGCCGGCGCAGCATCTCCTTGCCGTAGACGAACCCCAGGCGCTCGCCGGTTACCTTCTTGGACGGTTCCTCCGCCAGGCTGAACACCCAGTCGTCCCGCCGCGCCTTGGCCGAGTTGTCGGCGACGTGCACGCCCAGGGCGTCGAGGATGCCGAAGAACTCCGCCTCGTCGCGCGCCGTGGTCTTGGCGAGCGCGACGCGGGCGCGGATGTCGCCGACCCACGAGTAGCCGCCCGAGCGCATGATCTCCTTCTCGGCCCGGCCCAGGTAGACGCTCCTGCGGCTCCTGGGCCCGCCCGCACCTGCCCGCCCGCGCGCCTTCGACGGAGATTCGGGCGCCCGGTCGTTGGAGAGCCCCGACAGCCCGCGCTCGCGCGCCATGTCCTGCAGGTCTCGGTTGAGGTCCTCGGGGTGCTGGGTCTGCATGCGGTAGCCGGTGCGGAGGTTGGCGTTGTTCACGACGATGTGCGCGTGCGGTATGCCGCGGGCGTTGTCGTCGTGGTAGACGATGGCGATCTCGTGGTCGTCGAAGTGCCTGAGCGCCCACGAGCACGCGAGCTCGCGCAGCGTCGCCAGGTCGATGTCGTCGCCGGGGTCCGGCGAGAGCACGAAGTGCTTGAACGTGCGCGCGGGCTTGCCCCTCCAGGGTGCGTCCGTGCCGAACGCGGCGCGCGTGGCGTCCATCTCGGCGTCCCAGGCGCAGGCCTCCTTGGCGTCTTCCCCCAGCGCGCCGGCGTCGCGCTCGTCGTAGCTCAGGTTGAACAGGTCGCGCGCCAGGGCGCGGCCTCCCTTCTCGAGGTAGCGGCGGATGCCGCCCGTCGAGCCGTGGCCGCTTATCGGCTTCAGGATCGGCATGGCGAGCCCTCCACGAGCGAGTCGGCGCCGATGCGACCGAGCTCCGCCGCCATCTCTCGGGCCGCGGCGTTCACGTCGGCGAGCTCGCGCTCGATCGTCGGGATGCTATCCGCGACGAGGTCGCGGTCGACGTGCCCGTGGCGGGCGTGGAAGTTGATGAGGTTCATCGCGTGCACGGCCTGGTTGTAGTGGTAGCCCCACTTCGTGAGCTCTCGCGACATCGCCCACAGGGCTCTGCGGTCCACGAGTATGCGGTGCTCGTCTCCCGCGTTGGCCTCCGTCGACAGCGGTATGCGAACGAGGTAGCGCAGGTACTCCGACTTGCTGAGGCCGGCACGCTCGCACCGCTCGCAGAGCGCGTCGTAGTCGCCTCCCTCCATGCGGAACGTGACGCGGCGCTCCTTGCCTTTGGCGGCGCCGGCTTCCTCTTCCATGGCGGATTCCTTTCCTCGGGCCCGCCGCGCGGCGGGCGCGTCTCTCTAGGGGTGCGGGGGATCCCCCGCAGGCGGCGGCCCGGCTCGGGCGCCGCCTCTGGGACCGGGCCTCGCGAAAGCGGGCTCCCGAACGGCCCGCGGCATGACGGGTCCGAGGCCGCCCGGTCCCCAAGTGCTATGGACGCCCGACGCGATGTCGGACGCCATAGGCTACTTGCTGGATTTCGGGCCTGAGGCCCTTCTGCGGCGCTTTCGGGCATCGGTGCCCGCATCCGTGTAGGGCGCGGTCATGAGCGCCATCTCCCGCAGCAGCGAGAGGTCGGCCGGGCTCGGGCTCTCGGGCGGGCTCTCCAGGAAGTCGGCGACGAGCCTCGCGGCCTTCGCGATGCGGCCGTCGGGGCCTGCCTGCGTCTTGCCCTCGCTCCTCACGTAGTCGGAGAGCTCGCGCTTGGTGCGCCGCCAGGGCTCCATCGCGGCGTGCATCTCCGCCTGGCGCTCCTTCGGCATGCCCGCGAGCGTGCGCACCGCCTCGGCGCTGAGGTTGCCGCGGTCGGCCTCGGCGGCCCACTCGGGCGAGAGGTCCTCGGCGATGCGGCGGGCAAGCCTCTCCTCGCGCGCGATGGTCTTGCCGGAGACCTTGCGGCCCGTCTGCCGCTCGATGATGGCGGCCTTCACGTCGTCGACGCGCATGCCGGAAAGCGACGGGTCCTCGGAGCGCAGGCGCACGGCGTCGCCCCTGAGCGCCTCGGTCGCTGCGGCGCGCTCGGTCACGGTGAGCGCGCGGGTGAAGTAGTTCGCGGCGTGGAGCAGCGTCACCGCCCGCTCGTCGTCGATGCCCTCTATCACGCGGCAGGGCATCTTCTCGTAGGCGGGGTCGTCCTTGGCGAGCAGCGCGTAGGCGGCCTTGCGCCGGTGCCCGGAGACCATCTGCCACGAGCCGTCGCCGACCTTGCGCACGAGCGGCAGGTCGGTGAGGCCGTCCTCGCGTATGGACTCGGCGAGCTCGGCTATCCCCGTTGGGTCCATGGAGTAGGCGGCGTTCGCCGGGTGGTCGGCGATGTCGGCCACCGCTATCTCGGACACCGGGTAGCGCCCGCGGGTGCGCGACGCGCCGTCGAGAAGCCCCGTGATGGTGAAGCCCGCGGCCACCTGGCTAGGCGAGCTCACGGGACACCTCGTCGGCGAGAGCTTCGTAGTCGCGTGCGGGGCGGCTCCCCGGCTCGAAGGCCGCCACCGGCTTCCATTGCCAGCTGCCCTCGCAGACCTTGCTGCTCGCGTGGATGACCGTCTCGAACTGCTCGCCCGGGAAGAACCCGTCGAGCACGGCCGCGCCCGTGGCCTCGGCGTTGGTCATGCGGCCGGGCACGCAGGTGCGCAGTATCTTCCATCTGGGCGTGGGCATGCGCAGAGCGTCCGCGATGGAGCGCGTCGCCTCCACGGTGAGCGCCGTGCCGCGCATCACGGTGGAGTCGAGCTTCACGGGGATGACGACCATGCCGCCCTCCGTTGCGGCGAGGTAGGCGTTGAAGGCGAGCCTGCGCATCACGGGGCTGCAGTCGATGAGGCAGACGTCGTAGGAGCCCGAGGCGTCGTCGAGGGCGAACTTGAGGCGCTGCTCGCGCAGGAGCATCTCGTTCTGGTCGACGAGGTCGATGGTCGAGGCCACCACGTCGAGGCCCTCCCCGGCGGCGTAAGCGACCTCTTCCACGGGCGCGCCGCCGTAGAGCAGCTCGACCGAGGTGCGGCGCTCGGAGGCGGCGCGGTCGTAGAGGCCGAAGAAGTCGGTGGCAGACGCCTGCGGGTCGAGGTCGACGAGCAGGGTCCGAAGGCCCCTGGCGGCGAAGATGGCCGCCAGGTTGACGGCGGTCGTCGTCTTGCCGACGCCGCCCTTGTAGTTGGAAATGGCTATCGTGCGCATGGGTCGCGTCCTCTCTAGCGTGGGGCGCGCCTCGCCGCATCCGGTCCGGCGCGCCCCGAGTCTCGGAGCGTCGGGACAAAACCGTACGGATTTGTCCGACAAGCGGAGTGTACCACGAAAACGTACGTATATGTACGTTTTCGTGGTACAGGGGCCGGTTTCGGGGGAAAGCCCGGCCCCGGGAGCCCGGGGCCGGGCGCGCCGCCTAGGAGAGCGGCTCCATCTCGCCGAAGCAGTTGATGTGGTGGCGAAGGAGTGCGCGGTTCTCCTTGACGACCATCATCGCCACCTCGTCGAAGCGGACCGGGGTGTCGGCGTAGTCGTCGCCGTTGCCGGCGAGCCACCTCGCCGCCAGCGCCTCGCGCAGCCCGCGCGCCCTGTGGGCCTCGGGGAAGCCGTCCGTCCCGATCCGGACCGTGGCGTCGACGAAGACCAGGGTCCCGTCCTCGTCCACCGCCACGAGGTCGATCCCGCCGATGCCCTCGGGTCCCTGCCAGGCCTCGTCGACGATCTCGTAGCCCTTGCGCTCGAGGAAGGCCTTGACCGCGCCCATCGCCTTTTCCTTCATGTCGTTCATGTCTTGCTCCTTAGACTCTGAGGCCCGCCCCTGTGGCGTGCCTTGCGCCGCGTGAGTCGCATGCAGCGCGGGCGTGCCTGCAAGGGAGGAAGCGAAGTCGGGCATGGAAATAGAAGTCTCCCGACGGCAGTTTTTCGCGTTGTTCGCGCGCGGAGCGCATGGGGCGAAGAACCCGAAAAAGTGTCGCGGCCCTTGCTGGCCGCCTGCCGGCGTGCGACCCTGCGCGTCCAAGGAGCGCCGGGGCGGGTATTCGGATCAAAGGGGCGCAGGCGTGCGGCATGGAATCCGGCGTGGGCGCCGAGACCCTCCGGGCATGGGATGCGGCCCATCGGCGGTTGCTGGGCTCCCGCGGGGATTGACGACGACGTCGTGGCGGGGACGGAGGCGGGTTCCCGAGTCGCGGCGCCGCGGCATGAGTCGGGACGGACGGCTTTCCCGTGCCGCTTGCGGCCGATATGCGCACGGGACCGCGGGCGGCGAGATGGTTCTCCGCATGGAACGGCTACGGTGCTGCGCGACACGTCCGTTGAGAGAAGGAGGCGAGCTGATGTTGAGCCACGAAGAGAAGTTGGAGCGCATCGAGCTCATCGATGCCGTGTGCGATGCCGGGAGGCTGGCGAGGGGCCTGGACCAGCTGCTCGAGTCCCTGGCGCATGCCGACCAGCTGGACCCGCTCGACGTCGAGGGGATTCTGGCCCTGAAGTCGATAAGTGAGAGGTGCGCCGAGCGCATCGGCGACGCCGCGCGAATCTTGGAGGCTCAGAACGAGGTTCTCTACGCCGAGGAATGGGCAAACGCCAAACCTCGCGAAAACGAGAGATGAGGACCCGAACGAAAGCGGCCATCCAAGCCCGATCAGGGCGTCCATCGCCGTCCGCGCTCATATAAAGCCTGGACATCGGCTGTCCTCGCATTCCCAGTGCCGCCGCGTGCCGTCGCGTTATAATGCTGCAAACGCATTTGTATTGCATTTCGAGCGATGGGAGCGCAGATGCCCGACAGCTACAAGGAGCTCATCAAGAGCAATCCCGACGAGACCGAGATCAGAAGCTTCCTGGTGGACGGCGACCAGGTCTCCGTGACCCTGCGCATCCCCGACACCCTGCGCGACGCGGCGAAGGAGGAGGCGGCCCTGCGGGGCATGAGCTTCTCCGCCTTCGTGCGCACCTGCATGATCGAAGAGCTCGCGAAAAAGACCAGCTATGAGTAGTCAAGACCCGTAAGACAAGTTTTCTAGAGA
>NZ_QUCY01000040.1:0-14578 GCF_003474385.1 Eggerthella sp. AM16-19 | reverse complement strand
GGTCGGCGGCCTGCGCGCGCTCGAGGGCGGGGACTCGCTGCGGGGGCTCCCTCTTCTCGGCCTCGCAGGTGATCGTCCAGAACGGATGCGTGACGGCGGCCGCGCCGTTCATATCCATGAGGGTGGTGACATTGCATCCCGCGCACCACGCCTCCTGCTTGCGGTCGTAGACCGCGGCTCCGTCATATCCCTCGACATCGACGAGCCTCTTGGCCGCCCTCATGGCCTCGCCCAGGGTCTCGAAATCGCCCTTCTCGTCGTCGCCGCATAGGCAGTCGGTCGAGATGACCGAGAAGCGCGGGTACTCGATGCCGCCGACCTTCACGGTCTCGCCGAGGCCCTGCGATTTGATGTACATGCTGATATAGTCGTCGCGGTAGAACTCGGGGCAGGCGTCGATGCCGGTCTCGTCGGCCTCGTCGGTGAGCATATCGACCGCTGCGAGCACGGTGTCGCGCGCGCGGAAGCGCTCGGCATCGCCCCGGCTCCAGCTCAACGGGATGTCGTACGGGTTGAGCCCGTCGCATCGTACCGCGCAGCTGAGCCTGTTGGGGTAGGCCGCGATCAGCTCGTCGGCCGCGCCGTAGTCCCAGAGGGTGTCGCTGTAGAAGTCGTCGAGCGTGCCGTCCGCATCGATGCGGAACGCGTCGATGGCGAAGCCGTAGCCCGACGGCGAGAGCGAGTCGTCGATAAGCTGCGAGTGGAAGAACCTGATGGGCTTGCCGGGTTCCTTGACGACCCAGGTGGCCGAATCGCACAGGCAGTGCATCCAGTTGAAGTCCGGGTCGCTACAGGTCTTGAACATGGTGGCCTCCTTGGCCGTGGTCTGGTCCGAGATATCGAATGCCGCGGGCGCCGGCTAGCCCAGATGGGCGCCGTGCGAGGCCTTGGGGAGGTGGCGCGTTGGCACGTTCGCCGTGGCGTCGGCGCAGTGCTTGGCCGCGGCGGCCACCGAGCGCGGGTCCATGGCGGCTTGCGCCATGATCTTCTCATAGCCCTTGTCCATGAGCTCGGCGGCATCGCGCATGGCATCCGAGACGCCCTCCGCCGCGGCGGAGAGCACGAGCGGCACGCACTTCACCTTGTCTGCGAACGCCCGGCCGCGCGCCGAGATGTTCTGGACCGCGCGGGTGCAGGCGGCCTGGACGGCCTTGATGTCGCGGGACATGAAGTTGAGGCAGGTCTGCACCTTGGCCGAGCCCGCGGCGGCGAGCTCGCTGAACTTGTAGCGGATGCCGGTGCGGTCGAGCTCGCGGCTGAACTCGGCGACTTCCTCGCCGTTCTCCTCGATGGTGCCGTCCATGAGGGGCACGCACATGTCGAACTCCTCATCGGCGGCGGGCACGGGAGCGTACGGGCCGTGCTCATCGGCCAGGCCCGCGGCGGCGCGGTCGAGCTGCCTGTGGAACAGCTTGCTGTTCGTGCGCGCCATGGCGAGCGCCTGGTGGTTGGCGAGATCGACCACGTACTGCTTGACGTAGGCCTTGGCCGCGGCCGGGTCTCCGGTGATGATGTCGGTCTTGTCCGGGAAGTGCTCGACGAGCGAGGCCGCGAGCCGTCCGGTCATCTCGTCGGCCGAGATCCCGTCCATGGCGAGCGTGCCCGCGGTCATGCCCGCATGGGCCTGGGTGACGGACGAGAAGCTGCCCGTGCCGTCCGGGTTGACGCCGAAGTAGGCGGCGGCCTCGCGGCACGCCTGCGTCCAGACGCCCATCAGGGCGAGCTTGCAGTCCAGAATGTCGCTGTGGTCCATACGGAAGTCTTCTTGGTCGGGCATGGTTTTCCTTTCGACGGAAAGCTGGTATTACGGGCAATCGTATTCGCACGCGCTGGCGGCAGGGCATGCGAAAGCCCCCGTTTCCCGAACGGGAAGCGGGGGCTGACGGAAAGGAGACGCTACCTGAGGTTGAGCGAGTAGTTTCTGACGGGGGCCGCGGCGCTCGCGCAGGCCGCGGCCGCCGCGGCCCGGACGGGGGGCACCGCCGGGACGCGCAAGTCGATTGCCGCGCTGCGCTCCCTTTCGCGCTCGGCATCGAGGGGCTTGAACTCCACGATGTTGTCCGCACACGGCGGTTCGTCGATATCGTTCGCGGCACTCCGGACGGGCGCGGCGTGGCGCCCCCTCGTGCCGGTCGGCAGGCCCGATCTGAGAGAGGTGCCGATGCCGTTGATGAGGTCCCGCAGGCGCTCGTCGCTGTCGTCCGCGGCGGGCGCCTTCGCGGCCGCATGCTTCGGTGCGCTCGGGACCCCCTTCTCCGCGGGCGCATCCTCGACCTCGGGCGATGCCGCCGCAGGCGCCTGGCGGGGTGCGGCCGGGGCCTTTGCTGCGGCCGATTTGCCCCGCAGTCGGCGCATCAGGTCGCCCAGGGCCTGCGCGATGCGCTTGCGCCCGGCGGCGAGCACTTCGGAGACCTTGAGGCCGTGGAGCGAGGAGATCGTCTTGGCGGCCTGCTCGCGGGAGAGCTCCCCGATGTAGCCCGAGATGCGCGACTGCGCATCGAAGTCGGCGGGGACGGGGCTCCCGAGCTCGGCCAGCGCTCGCTTCGCGAGCAGGTCGACGCACTCGCGCCGGAAATCGGCGCTGCTCTTGTAGATGGAGGCGTTGGCGGCGGCAAAGGCGTCGAAGGCGGAGTTGAAGGTGTTCTTCTGGTCGGGCGATGCCGTCATGCCCATCGATGCCGTCAGCTCGTCGATGGCGTCCTCGAACGCGACGTCCAGCACCCGGCGGTACTCCTCGAGCCCGCCGCGGGCGGACTTGGCGGCGAGGTTGCCCCTCACCGTCTCGACCGCGCGTTCGCGCGCGGCTCCGACCGCCGCCATGAGCTCCGCATCGTTTTCCATAGCCGTTGCCACGAGTCGATATGCCTCCTCGATATCGATGCCGTCCCCGAGCCCAGATCCGATCATGCCGATATCGAGCGTGACCGAGCGTTGTCCCGACGGTGCGGGTGGTGCGTCCGACATGAGTCGACCCTGCCTTTCCAGAGGTTCAGATGGGCCTAGTAGCCCTGCTTGTAGGTGCTGCCGTAGACGTCCTGGTCATAGGAGCCGTACTGGCCGCGGATGCCGCCGCCATAGGTCTCGGGTCGGGCGTAGTCGCCCTGCTCGCGGGCATATCCTGCACCCTCTCCCTGGTAGCCGCCCTGGTATGCGTCCTGCTGATAGGTCCCGGATCGGTCCGAATCGGTCGCGGCCTCGCCGGGCTCGACAGGATATCCGGCGTCGGCCGTGGGGAGAATGCCGGTGGTGCCGGCATCGACGGCAGGCGCCGGGGATGCGTGGCTCTCGGCCTGGGCCTCCGCGGCGAACGCCTGGGCGACCGCGTCCTCGAACTCGGCATCGGTCTCGACGGTGGCTGCCGGGACGGGCGCGTCGTCGACCTCGGCCACGGGAGCGGCCACGGCAGCGGTCTCGAGGGCGGCGGCCGGCGAGGTCGCTGCCATGACGTTCTCGATCGCGACGCAGGCGTCGTTCAGGTGCATGAAGCTGTCGGGGGTCGTGACGTTGTCGTTGATGAACTTCTCGGCGAACTCCACGGATGCGTCCGTGTCGAGCTTGAACCCGCGGACGCTGTTCATAGCTTGCTGGTAGGCCATCTTCGAGATTCCCTCGGCCACGTAGAGCTGGCAGGGGACGGGCATGTCTGCGGCGTAGCCGTCGAACTCGAGGCAGGCGTTTCGCGCCAGGAACTCGCAGAAGCCGTCCACGATCTGCGGTGCTGCGCCGTAGAGATCGCAGATGTTGGCCGCGAAGGCGTCAACGGCGGACTTGAAGGTGTTGCTGCCGTCCTTGGAGAAGCCGAATCGGCACGCGGCGTCCTTGCAGGCATCGCCGAAGACGGGGATGAAGGAGTCCTTGAAGCTCTTGATGCGCTCGGCCCAGACGGCGAGAACGGCGTTGTTGAACGCCGCCTCCTGCGCCTCGGCGAATGCCGCGGAGAGCTCTTCGTTGCTCTCGAGCTCGGCATCCATGACGGCGTAGAGCCTGGGGAGGTCGGAGGGGTTGATCTTGCAGTTGATCTTCTTGGAGCGGACGCGCTCGGCCAGGGCATCGAAGCCGTCGAGCTCGAAGGTGACGTCCGGTCCGTCGAATTTCATATTTCCCATTGAGAGGCCCTTTCGGTGAGAATCGGTGGGGAGCTTCGATCACGGTATGGCCGCGAGCCGAAGTTTGTAACCCTTTTTCCCAATCGGGAAGCATTTCATACCGATATGCGGGCGCGATGCTCGATTTTTGGGAATTACCGGTGGTGCTTCTTCCGTGCGGAGGCCTGGGCCATGGAATCGGTATGCGGGACGGGGACGGTGAAACCCCGCTCGCGCCTGACCTCGCGGGCGTGCCGGGCAAGCATCATGGCGCGAAGGTCGATGGCTTCCTTGATCTTGTCGATCCTGCCCGGCTCGTTGGCGATGAAGGGGTTGCCGAGGAGGATGTCGCAGGCCTCGTCGGAAAAGCCCTTGAGAGCAGACGGATCGAACCACGAGAGGTCGCGGCAATACCTGTCGAGCTGGTCGTCGATCCTACGGGCGAACGGACGCATCATCCCGGCACGCGGCGTCGTGTAGCCTACGAACCTCTGCGACATATCGAGATCGCACCAAAGCGCCTCGCCGGTATCGAATATGGGGGCGGCACGGAGCCATTCCCTGCTCTCCGTGTCTATCAGGATGCCGAAGTTGTTCCAATGTCTGTCGAAGTTTGCCATGAGGTAGTCGATGGTCAGCATCTTCTCGATGTCCTCGCGGACTTCGAGTCCGTGGGCGGCGCAGGTCCCGATATAGAAACCATGCAGGCCGAGATCGGAAGGCCTCTTCGAGGAGCACAGGAGCGCGTAGGCTGGGACGAACTCGGTGAACTGGTCGGTCATGGTCTCGCAGCGAGACGCCCACTTCATAAATCCGCCGTCTTCGAGGCTGTAGGCTACGAAGTCTCTGTCATCGAGCAGGCGCGAGCACAGCACGCTGGCGATCTTCTCGTTGAACGGTTCCTGGAACCTATTGGATGGCCGACCGGCTTTGACGAGCACCCGGCGGCCGTCCTCGACCGTCCAGCGCTTCGGGAGGTTGCCGTTCAGTGCCGCATCGGGCGAGGACGCGAGGATATCCGCATTGCCCTTGATCTTCTCGATGAGCGAGGGGACCGAGGAGGCGTCGTGCGGCAGCAGCAGCTCGCCGAGCTCTTCGCTGAAATCGTTCTCGAAGCAGTTGACGTCGCGCCATGTCGAAGTCGAACCGACGGGGCGAATCCAGTATTGATCGGAGAGAGAGGTCCCGAAGCCGGAGGCCATGAGGGATGCGGCTGACGGGAAGCCGACTGCGCGCAGGCGCTCGACGGCATCGGGCCGAAAATCCGGTATGCCCCTGTTCTTGAACCAGCTCGAGAGCCTGTCCCTGGTGATGTTTCCCGATGGGTCGGTCGACATGAGGGGGGCATGGGCCGCATCGATGATATGGATCTTGCCGGTCACGGTCTGGTGGTCATGGTTCCAGGTGAACTCGGCGACCTCGTGGTCGCGGCACATGAGGGTGAGCCGCGAGAGCTCGGGTGTTCTGCTGTTCATCTTCTGGCTCCAATCCTCGCATTGCCGGTTGTATCGGTGTCGTCATTTTACAGCACGGGAGCCCCATGCGTGCGATACCGCCCGAAGGCAATCCCTACTCCCAGTGGCCGGCCACGTCGACGACCCAGTGCTTGCCGGTCGCCTGCTGCTCGTAATGCCCCTGGTCCTCGCTGGTGGTGTAGGAGTCATCGAGTAGGGAACCACCCTTGCCACCACTAACCATGTCGTTATAAACCCAGGTATTTGCAGCAGACTTTGAATCAAACGGCCCGACGTTACCGTTGGGGGTAACAACCCAGTAGCGCTCATGACGCACGTAAACGACATTCGGTACCCAGACCTGACCGTAGTCGGTCTCCCAATGCCCCTGCTCGGGGACCCACTTCTTCTGGGATTGCGCAGGGGAGGACCCGGACGCGGAGGATCCAGATGTGCCGCCTGACGCCTGCGATGCCGCGCCGCCCTTCGAGTCGTTCTTCTTGGAATCGGCCTTGCCGCCGGAGTCGTCGGCCTTGCCCGTGTCCGCCTTGTCGCCCTCGTCGGCCTTGGCGGCGTCGGTCTTGCCGCCGGCCTCGATCTTGCCGCCGGCCGAATCGGTCACGGTTCCCGCGTTCTGCTCGTAGCCGGAGTCGTGCACGCCGTCGGAGTTCCAGACGTCATCGGATATCACATGGCCGCCCGAGCCGTTGACGATGTCCGCGGTGGTGCCGCCGGACGGTGCCGTGGCGGGGGAGTTCGTGACGGCGACCTCGACGTTGCCTCCCTCGTCGATCGCGGCCCATGTGACGGTCTCGACCGTCTTGCCGCCGGTCTCGCATCCGTCGAGCGAGCGGGCGAGCGCGGCGCTGCGGCGGGCGGTGGAGTCCACGGTGGCCGCGGCATCGTCGCCGGCCCGCTGCGTCACGAGGACGCGGCCCTGGCCGGTCGTGACGGTGAGCTCGTCGGCGGGCGCGCCGACGTCCTGCCCGTCGAGCGTGAGCGTCGGGCATATCTTGGCGATGTCGGCGGGCGCGACGGATTCGGCGCCGGACGCCTTATCGCCATCGGTCTCGGTCTTCTCGACGGCGGACGGCGAGCTGTCGATCGGTTCGGGTCGGTTGGATGCGATGGCGATTCCGGCCCCGCCGATGGCGAGGACGGCGACGACACCGGCGCAGATTACCGCCTTGCGGCGCGCGGCGGGCTCCGCCAAGAGGTCGCGGATCTTGTCGATCGGGTTGTTCTTCATGGCATGGTCCTTTCGAGATATATGCCTGATGGTCTTTTCGTTTGTTCGGTCCCCTCCGGTGTGCCCCTAGCGCACCGAGGAGTATTCGGGGAGCGCGGGAATGCGCTCGCGGGGCGCGGACGGATGCTCCACGGGCTTCTCCTTCTTCGCTCCCGCCTGTCGGCGGCAGGCGGAGATGAGGGCCCAGGCCCCGCGTCCGACAAGGGCGACCGCCCCGATTGCGCATGAGGCGACGAGCAGGGCGAGCGACCCCGCGAGCTTGATGAGTTCATAGCCCAGCTTGATGAAGGGCCAGAGGATTGCGAGCACGAACGCTCCGATGATGATGGTGGGCAGCATGGGTCGGTCCTTTCCCTCGGGTTTTACTGCGTGCTCAGTCCTCGGTATCGGGAGGATCGAGCGGCGCGATGGCGACGTAGTCCTCGTTGCGCCGGCGGAGCACGAACGTGATCCGGTGGTCGTGGGCGTTCCGGCAGAACGCGAACAGGCGGCGCAGCACCCTCGTGTACTGGTTGCAGGCGTATTTGCCCGTTGTCCTGTATCCCGGGTCCACGGGGACGATGGCGACGTATGCCCGGCCTTGCTTGAGCACGGTGCAGGGCACCGACGTGTCGTGCACCCGCTTCGCGATCGAGGCGAAGTTGTTCTTGAGCTCGGTTATCCCCACCGACGCGGGCGGCGGCAGTTTGGCGCTTCCATCCATTTCGGCACCTCCTTCCGATAGTGCGTTTATCGAGATGGGAAGCGGTTTTATCGCTTTCTTACCTTTTTTATACCCGTTTTTATTCCCTCTTTTGTGCCTCTTTTCCATGGTGTGACATGTTTGCCGGAAAAATTCAGCCGACGAATACCGTGAGGGTCCTCGCCCTGCCGCCTGCGAAGTTTCCGGTGCAGGTCACGAGCGTGACGGCGCGCGTGGCGTGCTCGCACAGGTCGTCGCACCCCTCCGCCCTCGCGCCCGCCTGCGCCGAGAGGTCCGCGAGCCATGCCCGCGTCTCGGCGGCGTCGGTGAGGTCGAACCTCTGGATGCCTGCAAAGCTCTTGTCGACCGACAGCGAGAATGCCGGGTGGAGGCGCACGGTGCCACCGGCCGGCGTCGACCAGTACATGTCGCCGAGTGTATCGAACTTCTCCTGCCGCCATGCGTCCCTCAGGTAGGTGAACATCTCGCTGTCGAAGTTGAGGTGGTGTCCGTAGACGAGCGCATGCCGCCCGTCGGCCGTACCACGCGGGTCGAGGTAGGGGCATCCGGCGAACGACCAGTTCCGGTCGAAGTCATGGTTGAGGTAGAAGCCCTTCGGGTCGCCTTCCCTGGGCGAGACCACCGGGTAGTCGATCGGGGTGCCCTCGACGCTCACCCATGCGGAGATGTCGGGGTTCCGTGCGCGCAGGGCCTCCCAGTCGATGCCGCCGCCTTCGGCGGATCCCGCCTCGGCCGAGATCTCGCTGTAGACGGCGCCCTCGTGCAGGATCGTCCATCCGATGAGAGCGGCAGCGGCGAGCGATGAGGCGCATATGACAGCGAGGATGATATCGAGGGCCTTGCGTTTCCGTCGCGGTCGTCTCTTCATGGGAATCTCCTCTGTAATCGAAAAGGGGCCCGGCGCACGGTTGCGTCGGGCCCCGATGCGGGCTAGTCGGCCCTATCGTCAGTAGCGGTCGCGGATCTCGTCGCGGTATCGGTCATCGTACCCATACCGGTCGCGGTCGTAACCGTCACCGTAACGGTCTTCATGGCCGTAGTCTTCGGGGTCATAGCCATCGTCGTCCGGCTCGTCGTCCGCGGCGGACCCACGGGTGCGGCGGCGGTAGATGAGGGCCGCGGCCGCGGCGGCGGCGACGGCAAGCGCGGCGGCGAGGCCGATGATGACGTTGCGGCCGGTCTGGTCGAGGTTGGTCGGCGGTACCGTGACGGCCTTCGCCGTCTGGGTCACCTGGTCCTCGTCATGGCCTTCGAGTCCGTCGCCCCCGCCGTTGCGGAAGAGGTCCACGCGGGCGTAGTTGTCGAGCGCGCGGCCGGCGGTGTAGCCGTCGGTGGCCTTCATGTGCACGATGGCGGGCGCCAGGGCGGTCTCGGCCTTGCCGCCCGAGCTGTCGGGGCGGGAGCCGTTTTCCTTGGCCGTGTCCTCGGCGCTGGCGATATCGTCATGTGCGTCCTTGATGCCGTCGCGGTCCCAGCCTCCGTCGCGGGTGGTGAAGCCGCTCTCCACGCGGCCGTACTCGAAGCGGATGGCGGTCACGTGCTCGTCGTCCTCGAGTCCGAGGTCGGCCACGGAAAGCTCGGTGGCCTCGGTCGTGGACACGTCGGCGCGCCAGAGCTTCCAGCCGGTGAAGTCTACGGCGCGGCCGTCTTCGCCGAGGGTGGCCGCGGTCGCCTCGTCGGACAGCCAGGGGTTCTCATGGCCGTCGGACAGCGTCGCGTTGGCCCCGGACTCGTCGACATAATCCTCGGGCGTCTTGTCGGTCTTATACCAGACGTTCATCTTGCCGTCGTAGTCCTCGAGGGCCTGCGGCGTGGTGATCGAGGTGAGCTGCGCACGCCCGTCGGTAGCGGCGGTCAGGTCGTCCTCGACCGTGAACTCGTCGGTCCAGGTGTTCGAGGTCGAGCGGAAATCGATGGTGTAGGCATAGGAGCCGTCATTCGACGCCTTGGTCTCGGCCGTGTTCTGGCCGTCGCCGTTTGCCTCGGTGTCCTTGACGGTGGGGTCGGCGATTTCCTGCCGCTTGTCGATCTCGCCGCTGATGGAGATCGGCGAGTCGTACATCGTGACGGTCTGGACCTCCCCGGTCTTCTTCACCTCGAACTCGATGCTCTCGGCCTGGTCGTAGGTGGTCGGGGTGCGCTCCTCGGTGAGCGTGTACTTGCCGGGCGCGAGCGCATCGATCTCGTGGTCCTCGGCGGTCGAGGTCCACGAGTCGACGGTCTTGCCCTCCGAATCGGTGACGGTGAGCTTGGCGCCCTCGACCTCGGATTCATCGGTGATGTCGCGCTTGGAGATGCGGACCTTGGTGAAGTCGTCCTCGAAGCTCGCCTGTCCGGCTTCCCGGCCCTCGATTCGGCCGTCGGCGCCGACGGTGAAGGTCTTGATCTCCGGCGCCTCGACGTATCCGGCGGGCGCCTCGCTCTCGGCGACGCGGTACGTTCCGGGCGCGAGGTGCCAGAAATCGATCGAGCCGTCGGCGCCGGTCACGCCCTCCTCGGCGCTCTTGCCCTCCTTGAGCAGGATGGGCACGCGGCGGGCCTTGCCGCCGGCAACCAAGACGTAGGTCGCCCCGTCCTTATCGACCGCGATGCTGCCGGCGGGTTTGCCCGAGACGGTCAGGTCGTAAGTGCCGGCGCCGAGCCCGCGGCCCTCGTATGCCGAATCGGCATCGGACCAGGCGAGACGGATGGCGGGCATGGTGTATCCGTCGTCGGAGAGGGCGGGCTTGGCGCCGAGCAGGCCGGTCGCGACCTTGGCGGTGTAGGACTTGCCGGCCTCGATCTCGACCTCCTCGCCCTCAAGGGCATTGCCGTCCTGGGTGGCGATCAGGGTATACGTACCGGGTTCCATATCGACGGCATCGCTCCCGAGCGGGGTCTCCGGGCCGTCGGGTGATTTGAGGACGAGGGAGGTGCCGTCATCGGCCTCGGCCTTGACGCTTGCGCTCGCGACGGCCTTCCTGATGGAGACCTCGCTTCCGGCCTCGGCGCGCACGGCGAGGTTGCCGGCGGCGCTGTCGATCGAGATCTCGTCGTCGGCGTTCCAGACCTGGAACTTCGCTCCGGGAAGCGGGGTGTCGCCGCCCTTGACGGTCTTTGTCACATCGATCTTGGTCGCGGGGTCGGACTGGTCGGATACGGCCTTCACCTCGGCGGTGGCGCCGTCCTTATAGGAGAGGGTGAACGGGGTGGGCGTCTCGTCGAGGACGTGGCCCGAGGGGGCCTTGGTCTCGACGAAGGCGTAGGTCGCCGATCCGGCGCCGAGGTAGAGTTTCTTGGTGGTCGCCTTGCCGTCTTTGTCGGTCTTCACGTGGTCGACGACGTCGCCGGCCGCGGCGCGCACGGTGCCGTCGGGGGATACGATATCCTGCTGCGCCACGACGTCGTACTCGGCGCCGGCGAGCGTCAGGCCGTCATGCGAGCAGGTCTTCGTGATGGTGGCCTTGCCCTTCGCCTGCTCGTCTGCGACCTTGATGACGGTCATCGGGGATGCCTTCTTGTAGTCCTTGGGGACCTCGAAGCCGACGGCCTCGCCGTTGACGGTATAGGGCGCCACGGCGGAGATTTCCCTGATGGAGTACTTGCCGGACTTGAGGCGCTGCGGGATCGTGACCTGCCCGGCGCCGTCGGTCGTGAAGGTGTCGACGGTGCCGTTGGCGTCGTAGGGGTCGGCGAAGCTCATGGTGTCGCCGTCCGAGTCGAGCACCTGGAACTTGAAGCCGGAAAGAGGCACGGTGTTGCCGGTCTCGGCATCGGTCTTGACGATCTGGATGCGGCTGTTGAGCGTCTTGTCGATGACGGAGTAGTACTTCGTGGTGCCGTCCACCAGCTCGTCGGCCGAGATCGTCCAGTCGTCCACATGGTCGAAGCCCTCGGGCACCGTGGAATCGACCTCGTGGATCGTGTAGCCCGCGGCATCGTAGGGCACGGCGCCCGAGATGCCGGCGTTGCGCTTGCCGGAGCCGAACCACGGGCGCGCCGGGTCATCGGTCTTGTCCTCGGAAGCGGATGCCTCGTCGCAGGTTGCCGCGTCCTTGGTGGAGGCGAAGCCGGCATCGTTGGTCGTCAGGATTCCGACGACCTCGTCGGTGGTGTTCGAGATGATCTGGAACTGGACGCCCGCGGCGGCGTTTCCCTTGCCGTCGTCGGACTCCCAGCTGTCGTCCTCGCCGCCCTTGGTCTTGGCGATCTCGATATCAAACGAGACGGGATTCTCCTTGAAGTCGTCCTCTGGCTCAAGGTCGACAGTGCCAGTATTGGTACCTTCTCCCGGATGAACTTCATAGGTATGAATCTCGGTATCGAGCTTATATCCCTTTGGTGCCTTAATTTCCTGAACCGTTATCTTGCCAAAGGGAACATCGGTCACGAGAACATATCCGTCTTTATTGGTGGAAACGGTTTGCTCCCAGCCCGGGGTGGACAGAGAAGTCACCTTGTACTCGGCGCCCTCGAGGGTGGCGCCGTCCTGGGCGTCGCCGAGCGTTGCGGAGTCCTTCTTATCGATATGGAGCAGGACATAGCCCGGGTCGTCCTTCAGCTGCTCGGTCCCGGCGGAGTTGCCGGTCCTGAAGCCGATATGCCCCTCGTGGAGCGTGTAGCCGGCGGGCGCCTTGGTTTCGACGGCGTAATAGGCCTGGTTGGGCTCGAGGTCGAGGGCGGCGTTGCCCGATGCGTCGGTGACGATATGCGACACGAGCGCGTTGTCGGAGGAGCGGTAGATATCGTACTCGGCGCCCTCGACGGAGTACTCGGAGTTGCCGTCGGTGATGGAGACGTTGGCCGAGCACTTGGAGAAGTTGTAGCGGACCTTGTTCAGCTTCCATTTGATCTTGAAGAAGCCGGCTCCGGCCTGCGTGAAGGTGGTCGGGACGGTCACGCCGATGATCGCCTCGTCGCCGTTGACGGCGGCGATGCGCACGGTCTGGCCGTAGTCGTCGTCGGTGTGGACGGCCTGGTTGTAGGAGGGGTCGAGCTGGCCGGAGGGGTTCACGCCGACATGCCCGCAGGTGAGGTCCACTTTCGTCGCGCTGGGGATGGTGACGCCGGAGACCGTCTGCGCGGCGATCGTGCAGGTGCGCTCGATCGACCAGGCTCCGGACTGGAGGGCCGAGACGTCGACGTTCTGCGTGCCGAGCGCCTGGTAGATCGTCTTGGCCTCGTAGCGCCCGCCGGACGGGTTCTCGACCGCCGGCAGGGTGGCGCCGGTGGTGGTGCCGGTGTACCTGTTGTGGCCGGCGGTGTGGAAGGACATGCCGGCCCAGGGCGCGGACTGGAACTCCCAGGTTCCGATGTTCCACACGTTGCCGGCGAAGGCCTCGGTGGCGAGCGACGCCAGCCACGTTCCGACGTTCTTCTCGGCGTCGTTGGCGAGTTTGATGTCGACGCTGCGCACGCCGGCGGCGGCGATGAGGATGTCGAGCGTGCCGGTGTCCTTGTCGTAGGTCCACATGTCGAGGTCGCGCGTGTACTCGATGCCGTTGACGGTGACGGACTCGATCGTGGCGTCGGAGATCGACTTGCGGGCGGCCTTGTCGCGGGCGAGCTCGATCTGGGTGTCGGGGGACGAGACGTCGACCGAGGCGGTTCCGGACTTGGCCGCGCGGCCGTCGACGTTCTTCGCCTCGACCCTCACGGGGAAGGTGTTCGCCGCGCCCTTGTCGGGCGTGGCGTAGAGGAGCTGGATGCGGGAGGATGCGACCTTGTACTCGCCGGCCTTGTTCTTGACCGTGTACTTCTTCGGCACGTAGACGAGCCCGGTGGCCGCGTCGAACTTGAGGCCGCGGCGCATGGCGGCGTCGGCGTTGTTCTCCGATGCGCCCCAGTCGGCCAGCGTCGCGCCCGAGATGTCGGATCCGGCGCGGCCCACGAGGTAGTCGGACGAGTCGTCGAGGTCGTAGAGCACGGCATGGCTCACTGCGTTGGATTTCAACGCGTCGCTGTAGTCGCCCATGCCGTCGCCGTCCGTATCGGCCCACAGGCCGTCGAGCGTGGGCGAGGCGACCTTTCCGGAGTCGACCGTGGTGGTGGTGACGGTCAGCACGTCACGGCGCTCGAACTTGTCGAGGCCCGAGAGCGATTCGTCGAGGTTGGCCTTGATGTAGGCCTTGTCCGAGGCCTGCTTGGCCTGCTTGGCCGACGCATCGGTGGCGACGGCCTCGAGGGCGGCCGATCCGTTGGAGCCGTTTTCGTAGAAGGCGCACGTCACGGTGGTGTCCGTCTCCGCCTTGAAGGTGGCGCGGCCGTCCTCGACTTCGAGCTTTGCGGCCTCGGACCCGTCGCCGGCGAAGGCCGTGAGCGAGTCGGCGAACCAGCCGTCGTCGGGCGTGACCTCGACGGTCACGTTCGAGCCCTTGTCGACCGTGACCGTGTCGCTCTCGGCGTCCTCGCCTGCTATGGCGAGGCTGCCGTGCTCGCCGGCGGCGAGCGTCACGGTCACGGTCTCGGGCTCCGCCGCCTCCGCCCAAGCGGACGGCACGGCGGTACCGAGCAGTCCGAGCACCTGACTCAGGGCGAAGACGATGGACAGGGCGCCCACGCCGAGGCGCCCGAGCTTCGCGCGGGCGGTATGGCTGCCGCTTCCTGTATGCTTCATCTCGGCATCATCCTTTCCATGTCCTTGGCGCCGGCCGGGAGACCCCGGCACGGCGCCCGTAATCTGAGATATGTTACCCAGCCGATTGCCGGTCTACACCGGTGACCGCCGGGACTTTCCGAACGGGAAGCGGACTCCGCTCGCCCTACGCCCCGCCGTCTCCCTGGGGGCCGTTCCGGTAATCGCCCTGGGGGGACGCCTTGAGGCCGAGAAGGTAGTCGGCCGATACGTTGAGCGTGAGCGAGAGGCGCACGATCGCGTCGAGCGTGGGCGTGCGCTGTCCGTGCAGCGTCCTCGAGATGACCGCCTCGGACACGCCGGAGAACTCCGCGAGCTTCCTGGCGGTCATGGCGCGCCCCTCGAGCGCCGCGGCGAGCCGGCGCTGGCAGGTCGCGCGCAGAGCCGGGTTGATGTCGAGCTCGGCGAGGGGGACGCTGCCGTCCCCCTCGCGCGTGACGGCGGCCATGGCCTACCGCTTCCCGCGAGCGCGGC